>CAIQSY010000001.1 GCA_903874585.1 uncultured Chlorobiaceae bacterium
CCACTTATAATTGCACCAATGTGGAATTGAAATTGTCGACGCGCTTCGCGTTAGTCCAAGCGGAATCTTGACTTATAATTGCACCAATGTGGAATTGAAATGTAGCATAATCAATAAGATTGTAATGAGCTTCAGCTCTTATAATTGCACCAATGTGGAATTGAAATGAGGCCGGAGGCGATTAGCCTCCGACCGGAACATATTCTTATAATTGCACCAATGTGGAATTGAAATTTGCCGCGAACGCTCAAAACGACAACCGGAACAACGGCCGCTTATAATTGCACCAATGTGGAATTGAAATGCAACACCTCATCTAAAAAACACGGAATTAGATAGCCGCTTATAATTGCACCAATGTGGAATTGAAATTACGAACGCGAACACGTGGTTCTATAGGAGCATCCATCTTATAATTGCACCAATGTGGAATTGAAATGTTGTTTGTCCTGTGCCTGAAACGCCTGAAAGTTGGTTCTTATAATTGCACCAATGTGGAATTGAAATTCGCAACGGTCTGGCTGCTCACGTTATCGTCAAACTGCTTATAATTGCACCAATGTGGAATTGAAATAATTCAGATAGTACATCTACGTTTAACTCTTCATACTTATAATTGCACCAATGTGGAATTGAAATCCGTAATTGGAAAACCTTGAAAACATATACCGACCGTCTTATAATTGCACCAATGTGGAATTGAAATTAAGAATGTCACTTGCGGACAAAAAAGCAGCTATACGCCTTATAATTGCACCAATGTGGAATTGAAATACGTGAACGCAACAAACTCACCCTCGTCATCAGCGCCACTTATAATTGCACCAATGTGGAATTGAAATTGCTGCACGCATTTGAGAAAAAGGGTTCTTCGTAGATTATCATGGGTGAAATGTAATAAAGTGGTAATTTGACGCATTTTGATATTATGGAAAATTTAACGACTCATTACCGGCAATTGTTAGGGCTACCAGCAACATGGGCAGTTGATGATGTCAATTTATCGCTTACCGATCAGCTTGTTGCCGTTCGGCTGCGGTTCATTGGCGAATGCAATTTGAGACCAGAATCATTGCCCGCATTCCACGGTATCAGTGTATAGAGTGTGGTGTTAAGACGATAACGGTTCTCTGGGCGGGGCTGGTTGTCACTCCCGTTTTACCCTCATGTTTGAAGGTTTTGCTGTTGGTGTTGATGCAGCATTGCAGCTCGGTGCAGTCGGCCGCTAAGCTGCTCCGATTGGACTGGCATACGGTCGATGAGATCATGAACGCAAGCTGTGAAATACGGACTTGATCGTCGTGAACCAGAGGCGGCTGAGCATCTTGGTCTCGATGAAAAAAGCTTCAAAAAAGGGTACCGATATATCACCTTGCTCAACGATCTTGACGATGGTCGCGTGGTTTGATATGGTTGAAGAACGGACGATTGAAAGCAAATACCTGAATGAGTCTGTTCGCGAGGTAAGGCGATAAGAATCGCAAGAACTCAGCAAACAAGGTGATAAAACGCTTGTTGGCTCACAATTTTCGTGGCTGCGCAATCCCGAAAACATGAGCAGTGCGCAACGAGCAACGTTGGATCTATTGATGGAAGTTGATCTGAAAACAGGCGTTGCCTGATCAATCAAAAACGGGCATCGTCTGTCGTGCTCAATGTGCAGCCTGGAACGCCTCCAGGAGTACTTTGATGGCGGCAGCACTATCAAGCTTCAAACACTCCTGTGCAAGAGCCTCAGCTTCAGCAATTGTATAGTGCGATACTTGCGATTTCAACGTTGGAATATCAGAGATGACCATGCTGAATCTTCGCAGTCCGCATCCCAGCAGGAATGGAAGCGCCAGAGGGTCGGAGCCCATATCGCCACAAATGGTTGTTTTGCAATGGTTTTTGTTGCTGGTGGTGATAATACGGTAGAGTTGGCGAATAATGCTTGGGTGAAATTTATCGAATAAATCCTGCACAATAACGTTGTTTCTATCAACCGCCAGTGTGTATTGCGTGAGATCGTTGGTGCCGATGCTGATGAAATCGGCACATTGTGTGATTTCGTCAATCAGTTCAACGGCGGCGGGAATCTCAATCATCGCGCCAACTCGCGGTCTCTCCACTTGCTCATTGGTCTCCAGTGTCAGCTCGGCATAGTGTTTTTCAACACACTCCTGAACGTACCGTATTTCATCGAGCGATATCACCATCGGAATGAGAATATTCACATTGCCCATCCGGTTTGCCTTTACAGCCGCTTTCACCTGTGCATTGAGTATTTTTGGCAGATCAAGCAATATTCTGATGCCACGCCATCCCAAATTTGGATTTGGCTCCTTGACGGGTGAGTAAATCAACTTGTCGCCACCAATATCAAAGAGTCGAATATCGAGAGGCTTTGGCGCAATCGCTTCGGCCATTTCCTTATAATTGGCAAATTGTTCCGATTCGCTCGGAACTTTGGTTCCTTCAGTAAAGAGGTTTTCGCTTCTGAAAAGTCCTACACCGTCAGCGCCCGCACTGCTTATTGCATACACCTCCTCTTTGAAATCGATGTTGGCATAAAAGGTGATTCTGACACCACATTTTGTTGTGGCAGGCAAATCGGCTGTTAATGATGTATTCATCTCATTTTTTTTCGCCTCATCCTGAAGATGGCAATAGTGCTCAACGGTTTTATCTTTTGGATGAATAATCACGGTGCCGGTGGTGCCGTCGATAATCATTGGTGTACCGGTTGTTACCTTTTCTGAGATATTGCCGAGCCCAACCACAATTGGAATGTTGAGTGATTTACAGATGAGTGAGATGTGCGAGGTTTTGCCTCCAGCATCGGTGATAAAGCCTTTGACGTTGCTGCGGCTCAGGAGGATAATATCAGCCGGCGAAAGATTATCGGATGCAACAATAACCCCTTCAGGTATCCATGAGTGGAGCTTTCTGATGTGCAGATTGCGGATAATCCGATCTTTGATATCGTGCAAATCATCAGCGCGTTCCTGAAAAATAACACTCTCAGAGTTGGTGAAATTTTCGAGATAGCGATCGAACTCTTCGGAAATAACCAAATGTGCGCCTTTGCGCTCCGAACGGATGCGATTGGTAATGCTGTCGATCAAGACGGGATCGTGCAGCATCATTATTTGTGCCTGAAAGAGATTGGAGTAACTTTTGCCAAGTTTTCTAATGGTAATCTGCTCAATTTTCTGCAGTTCATGCTCAGATCGGTTCAAGGCAGTCAGAAATCGCTCAATCTCGTCATTGATATTTTTGTCGTTCAGCTCTCTGACTTCATGACTGCTCTCTTCCTTGACGAACACATAACACTCACCAATCGTGATGCCTCGTGAACCACCAATACCTTGGTAGGTTGCTTCTCTACCTTTTGCACACTCTTGTTTTGTACTCCTGCTTCCAAAGTTCGCTGGTGGTGTTGCGTCCTGCATAAATAATGAGTTAAAATGGTGCGTCGTCCTGGGCGATAAATGCGCCCTCCTTCGATTTTTGCGTATCCACTAAAGCTGGAGCGTGGTGCTCTTGCGCGTATGAAGCGCTGGACTCTTCGTTGCTTGTAATATACGCATTTGCGGTGGATTGAAAACGCCCGTAATTTTTAAGAAACAGCAGTCGGATATCTCCAATCGGACCGTTTCGCTGTTTGCCGATAACAATTTCAACCACATCTTTGGTCGATGAACCATCTTCAAAGGTGGTTTTGCCATACATTTCCGGGCGAGAGAGGAACATCACGACGTCAGCATCCTGCTCAATCGAGCCCGATTCACGAAGATCGCTGAGCTGTGGTCGTCGGTCTCCCGAACGTTGTTCGACGGATCGGTTCAACTGCGCCAGCGCAATAACTGGAATATTCAGCTCCTTGGCTAACGCCTTCAGCGACCGCGATATCTGCGCAATCTCCTGCTCACGGTTGGTTCTGCCATCCCTCACCGGTGTCACCAACTGCAAGTAATCGACCACCACCATGCCGATGTTGTGCTCCTGCTTCATTCGTCTGGTTTTGGCGGCAAGCTCCATAATGGAGATACCGGGCGTGTCGTCAATAAAGAGCTTGGCTTCATTCAGCTTGTCCATGCTGTTGATGATGCGCCCCATCATTTCTGGCGTAATGCGTCCTGTTCTTACCAACTGCGATTCAACATAAGCTTCAGCGCACATCAACCTGATAGCGAGCTGCACTTCCGCCATTTCAAGGCTGAAAAAGAGCACCGGAGTATCGAAATCCACAGCGGCGTTTCGTGCCACTGCGAGCGCGAGCGCGGTTTTACCGGCTGATGGACGTGCAGCAATAATAATCATGTCGGAGGGCTGAAAACCTGCAGTAAGCTGATCGAGTTCGGAGAATCCAGAGCCAACGCCGGTCACTGATGATTGCGAAGCACGCAAACTCTCAAGCATTCTTATGCCATTTTTTACCAGCTCTTTAATTAATGCGGCTTTCTTTTTGATACCAGCCTGGGAGATATTGAAGAACTGCTGGGAAGCGTGTTCGACAAGATCAAAAATATCCATTGATGAGCTGTACGCGGCGCCGGAAATTTTCGCTGAAATGGAGATCATACGGCGGTAGAGGTATTTCTCCTTCGCCAAGCGCGCGTAATATTCGATATTGGCGGCGCTGATTACTTTGCCGGAGAGTTCGGCGAGATAGTGCCGACCGCCGACCGGCTCAAGCTCGTTCATTTTCAGCAGCTCTTCGCTGACGGTGATAATGTCGATTGCCTGGCGCTTGTGGTAGAGCTGCATCATCGCCTTAAAAATGATCTGATGGCGACGTTCATAAAAAACCTCTTCGCCGTTATCGCCAAAAATCTGAATCACCTGTTCAATAGGGTCGTCTTCAAGCAAAATGCAGGCGAGAACCTCCTGCTCAATTTCGGTGGAGTAAGGTGGAACGCGACTCTCTTGACTGAAATCGATATCCTTGCTGAAATCTATGGCGACGGGTGCTTTCTTGATCATTGGTTCTTTTGCTTTTCACTCGGTGACGTTGTTCCGCAGAGAGATGCGTAATGACGCATCATGACCTGAATATCTTCCCAGCAGCCGCGTTTCCAGTTGGGGTTACGCAGCAGGGCAGCGGGATGATAGGTAATAAAACAGTCATATCCTTTCCATTGTATCAGCTTTCCTCTCATGGCGCCCAACGACAGCGTATTATCGAGAATGGTGTTGGCGGCCACTTTGCCAAGCATCAGAATCACCTTTGGCTGGATAATGTGCAGTTGCTGGAGTAACCACGGCATACAGCTTGCAATTTCATCGCTCTGAGGATTGCGGTTGCCGGGCGGACGGCATTTCAGGATGTTGCAGATATACACCTCTTCGCGCTGAAATCCTGCTGCCAGCAGAATTTTGTCGAGAAGCTGACCCGACCTGCCCACAAACGGACGACCAGAAGCGTCCTCTTCCGCGCCAGGCGCTTCGCCAATAACGACCAGATTTGCAGCAGGATTGCCTTCGCCAAACACAAAGTTCAGTCGGCTTCCGGCAAGGGTGCATTGCTGGCAACTCTTTGCTGTTTCGAACAAACGTGCCAGTTCAGCAGATGCCGTGTTGGGATTTTTTTCTGCTGGAGCAGATGATTGCTCTTCATCGAATAAAAGACCTTGCATGAAAAATATGACGTTTTCAGTGGTTAGAGCTGTTTTTGGGGCAAAAGTTTTTCTATGGCGTCAAGGAGCTTGCCTGCGGCATCATCCTTTGTCAGCAGCGGTAATTCTATGGTGAAGCCATCGCGCGCTATCAGCGTCAACACATTAGTATCAACCTCAAAACCTGAAGTTTTTCGATTAAAGATGTTAAAAGCAATAAGATCGAGGTTTTTGTCGATCAGTTTTTGCTGTGCAAATCCAAGTCCGCTTTCAGTTTCAAGCGCAAATCCAACAGCAAGTTGCCGATGCTTTTTCTGCTTCCCGAAGTCGGCGATAATGTCGGGATTTTTAATCAGCGTGATGGTCATCTCCTCTGCATCTTTTTTCATTTTTCCATCGAATGACAATGCTGGTCGATAATCTGCGACCGCCGCAGCGCCGATAAAAATATCACAATCGACGAAAAAACTCCGGGCGGCAGCGTGCATCTCTGCGGCGCTCTCCACATCAATGCGTTCAATGCCAGCGGGTGTTGCAAGATGCACCGGACCGGTAATAAGCGTCACGTTGGCGCCTCGTTGTACTGCGGCGCGGGCGAGTGCAAAGCCCATTTTTCCCGATGAGTAGTTGGAGATAAAGCGCACACCGTCGATTTTTTCCCGTGTTGGACCTGCTGTTATTACCACCAATTTGCCCTCAAGCACTGAACGTTGCGACGTTGTTTGTAACGCATATTCAAGAGCGGTGAGGATGGATTCTGGTTCAGGCATACGGCCAAGCCCGCATTGACCGGAGGCAAGCTCACCGCTTTCAGGGTTGATGATGTGGCAGCCCTGATCGGCAAGAGTTTTAATATTTCGCTGTACGGAGGGTGAAAGAAACATCTGCCCATCCATTGCTGGAAAAATCAGCACAGGCTTGTTCGGACGCAGCGTAATAAAACAGGTTGAGAGCATGTCGTCGCAAAGACCAGCAGCGAGCTTGGCAAGCGTGTGCGCGGTGGCTGGGGCAATCACGAAAGCATCAGCCCATTCGCCGAGAGAGATGTGGCTGGTGAAATCGGTGTTGCGCGTATCCGTTGCGGGAAATATCGAACGATATACCGGCTCACCTGAGACCGTTGCCAGCGAAAGCTCACTCACAAATCGAGAGCCGCCTTCGGTGAGTGCCACCCGAACGTTGGCACCTCTTTTTTTCAGCAATCGCACGAACTGCGGTGTTTTATAAGCAGCAATTCCACCACTGATGCCGACGATGATATTTTTACCTTTCACAACGCAATTCCTCACATTAATTGTTGAGATGATTGGCACTTTTTACTTTTTGGGATCATTGTTGTCTGATGATGGCGTCAAGCGTTTCCAGAACTCGCTCCAAGATTGGAATTGCTCTTTATAAGAGAGGCTGAGACCCCATGTTTCTGTTGGTTTCTGCAGATTAGAGCTGACGTTATTGTTGCCACTTTGCCCGAATGAACGTAACGCTTCAACATATATTTTTGGTGTAATTCTGTACTCAAGTTTTTGTGACGTACCGTAATAATCTGTAAATGCGGAACTGCTTAAATTTGGAGAGTTGCCAGTACCGATAAAACGGACTTTGCCATTTGTTCCCGGTACACTCATGGCAACATACAAATCAAGGCCGCTTAACTCACCTTTATTATCAACACCAACATTAACGTTAAAACTCTCAATGCCGCCAATGCCTTGAATGAGTTTTGAAATTCTTGATGATAAAATACCCGTACCTGCTGAAAATCCTGCACTGGATACGGCAAGATTGCTGTTTTCGCTCTTGCTTCCCGGTTTGATGTACCACTGTTTTGCCAGCAGCATCGATATGACGTTTAACTCCGCATTCGGGTCAATCTGGCTGGTGTGTTTGCCAATGGTGTTATCGCGAGCATAAGGTTGACTCTCTTCGTTGAGATAATAGCCCATGCTTACCTGCGGCGTGTTCAACGTACCTGTAATTGCCAGCAGCAGATTGACGTTATCGCGTTGACCACTCTGTACGTTGGTGGTCGAGACGAATTTGCTGCCATACAGGTTCTCAAGTGTGCCACTGCGAATATCGACATTGTTCCATCTCATTTGAGCGCCATCCTGCAAATCAAAGTTGGTATTTGAGAACTTGTATTTTCCTCCGATAATATTCACAGAACCAAACAGACGGTAGTTTTGATTGTTTTTATTGACCACCAGTGAGAGATTATTAATAGAGGTTTCAAGCGCTTCGCCTCGGTTGCTGTCGAAAATCATGCTGTATTTGAGTGGTTCAATACTGGTGAGTTTCAACTGATGAATCTGCAGGATATCAAGCAGTGAGTGATAAAATTCCGTAGCTTTTGTTGGTTTTTCCTCAACGTCACTGTTGACTTTTGCAATACTTTTGTTCCGTGGTACAAAGGTGAGAAATTTATCGGAGCCAACATATTTGGTACTTTCGTTTGCACCAGACCGATAAAGTGTAAAATCAGCAGCATCAATACGCATCTCTCCCTCAATAATGGGTGCCGAGAGGCTGCCGCGCATTGCAATGTTGTCCGTTGTGCCGATAATGGTACCATAGGAGGTGTCATCGCCGTTGTCTTCTTTATTAAAGAGCAGCAGTCTGTTTATTACTGCTGTAAGTGCGAGTGTTTTTGGTTTCAGTTCTTCCAGATACACCAAGCCACTGATCGTGCCATTTCCTTTATTGCTATCGTTGATCGTGATATTGCGCAGTTCAATAGCGTGGGGTGTAATCGCCAAATCGCCATTAAGCCGATAGGTAACCTGTGTCGGTGCAATGGTAGCAATGGTATTACGCAGATGTGTGGTCATCACAATCTCTGGTTGTGGCATGTTGCCTTGAACGCGCAGTGTTGTGGGTAGAACACCCTCTATTGCGGAAAAGAGCGGAAACACGAGCGTTATAAACTCAGCGGGGAGATTATCAGAGGTGAAGGAGGCGCTAACAGGTTGCTGGTCAATTATTTTCCATTTCAAGGGAAAGTAACTGAGGGATAGAGGAATGGTGCCACCACCGGCAATGGTGCTGTTTGCGCTGTCGTTTATTCCCTTGTTTGTACTGGGAACATTGCTGCGAAGCTCGAAACGAAGTTGATTGCCACGGTGAGTGCCGGTGCTGATAAGTGAACCAAGGGCAAAGTCGTTATAACGGAGATTATCACCTTTGATGGTGAATGCGCTGGTTTTAGCATCAGGCTCGCCGCTGACGCTGAGTGCAGCATCAATCGTTCCCGACAGCTTGTTGAGTATGGTGCTGTTTGCCCCTAATTGTTTCAATTCATTGATGTCGATGTCACGCAGCGTGCATGAAAAAGTTCCGGGTACTGCATTGCTGAGTTCACCATCAACAACAATCTGCTGACCACCTTTTGCTATGCTCAAATGGTTAAAGTTCGCTGATGTTGCGCCAATCACAATGGTCGAATTGGCGGCAGTTTGCCATACGCCAGCCGCATCTTTCACGGCAAATTGTTTTACAAGAACGTTATAACTGTTACCATTTTTTGTGCCGGCAACTTTTGCTGCAATGCTTTTTGCCGGATCCGCTATAGCGAGGTCAACCGATCCTTCAAGGTGTGAGGGTGAGTAGATGCCGGAAAAGAGTGCATTGTTTGCCTCTGTTGTGGCAATGGTGATCGACTTGGCTTTACCCGCTATCGATGCGTGTTGTACGCCGAGATCGGTACAAGTCAACCCAAGCTCCATCGCGAGTTGTTGTGCTGCCATCACGCCTTCAGCACGCACATTTGCTGCGTCGATAATGGCGTTGATTGTGCATTGGCCCTCTTGGTAGCTTGCCTGCCCCTCTGCCTTGCCTTGCACTGTTATGCCATTCATCGGCCAGAGCAGTGTCAGTGGCGATATATCTTTTACCTTGATTCTGTAGTTGACCGTAAATGGTTTATCGAGCCTGTGCGCTGTAACTGCTGGTGCGCTTTCGTCGGACGACCAGATATTTTGTGTGGCAATTTCCTGCGCAATTCCTGCGCTGGCAAAGCTGCCAAGATTGAGCAAGTCGTTAAACGAGTATGCCCCTTCGGCAAGCAGATCAACAAAATCGCTGTTAATGTTGGTGCGTGAATAAGCGTCATGCTGCACAATTTCAATGGCAATCTTCGTCTTGTCCTTAATCGCAAAACCGTTAAGCAGTGAAGGCTCAAACTGTAGTTCACTGCTGATATTGAGCTTCTTGGGGTCAAAGCCTGAGCCTTGCAGGGTAAAACTGCCACTCAGGTCAGTGGTCGGTACGTGAGACGGGAAAATGTCTGCAAGATTAAGCTTCGCGGTTTTTCCTGAAACTTGATACGTTGGCACGCCACTTTTCCATGCTATATCACCTTCAACGGCAGCGCTGCTCTGGTTATTTTCCAGCACTATCTTGCCCTGCAACGTTTGCTTGGTGTAGTTGAGCAACACCGTGCCTTGCTGTACGGGTTGATTCTGCCAGAACGAATTGGAGAGTTTCAGGTCAATATTTGCCTCGCTGATCTCCTTGCCATCACTTTTTGCCGCAAGCGTGCCTGTTGCATTGATGAGGCTTTTGCTGTTGGCAGCATCAAAAAAGGTGTGTGGTGTTATCTTTTTCAGGGCGATTGTCCCTTTGCCCGCAAGTTGTCCGGATGGCTCTTTTGCGGTTTCGCCACTCAGCGAGAGTTCTCCAGCCGCAGTGATGATGGTCGCGTCGCCTTTAATGGCATTCAACGTGCCTTTTGCTGTTCCCAGAAAGTTCACGCCCTTCGTTTTGCGGGCAAGTGCTTTGTGCGCCTCATTCTTCAAGAGCGACTCAAGCAGTGGTACGGAAATTTTTGAGCTGTCGCAGATAATATCGTACGCAAAGGCGTTGCTGTTTGTGAGGTTCAACAGTTTTCCCTTAACAGCAAGCCGACTTTTCAGGTGCGTCAGCCGCGTTTCAAGAATATCAAGCACCTCATTTTTTCCTTTAACGTTCCCTTTCAGCGTATAGAATCCGTTTGGCAGTGATACTGTCGGGAAGAGCAGCTTTGCATCGTCGCTGTGGAGTGAAATCTCTTCAATATTGATAAACGATGAGCTTTTCAGCACGGTTTGTGCCCGTTCAGGCGAAAAAATATTGAAGCGATCGAGTGACGCCGAAAGTTTTGCGTGGCTTTTATTGGTTTCAATAGTCAAAGCGAGCAGCTCTGAACGAGTGTCGGAGAAGTGAAATTGTCCCGATGCGTTGTGCAGCGCCACGTTATACTGCGGAATGGTGCATTGCAGTTGCTCCAGTGTGCCTTTCAGCAGCCTCTTTTTGACCGTAAATTTTGAAAGTTCAAGATTGATCTGCTGAACGTTCAGCGGTACGCCTGCTTGCGCCGCGCTGTTATCGACATAAGAGATTGCGCTGTTTTTGATGATGATTGATTTGCAGAAAAACTTCTCAAACGGAGTTTTTGTGGAGTCGATGTCGCGGCGGGTAAAAAGACGTTCCAGATTCAGCTTGCCATTGTGCTGGCGAATCAATTGCGCATTGAGGTTATCTGCACTGATTTGGCGCACGTATAACGCTGTCAACTCCGGCTGAAGCAGCGAGAGTATGTTGAGCTTCATGGAGATGGTTTCCGCCTCAATCGCGGCTCTTTTTTCTCCGATGCCATAAAGACGTGGATGAACAAGCGTGATGTTGTTCGGAAACTTCAGCGTCACATCCTGCACTTCAAGTCGCCCGAAAAATTTCTCCGCAAAAAGCCGCACCGCCTGATGTTTTGCAAATTGGTCGAGCGCACCGCTATTGAGCACTGCCATTGCTGAAAGCGAGAAAGCCAGCAGGATCGCAGCTCCTACGGTAAGTGTTTTAAGTGTATGGTGTTTAATCCGTTCCACTGTTCTTGACTGATGGCGTGTAACGCTCTTTTATGGTTTCGATGATAGTGCTTGTTGACCGACCTTCAAGCAGTGGCAGGGTTAACACTTCGCCACCATTCGCCAGAACCGCACCCGCACCAGCGATACGCTCAACATCCCAATCGGCACCTTTAACAAGAATATCGGGCAACAGCATGGCGATCAATTGTTCCGGCGTATCGTCATCGAACAACGTTATACAGTCCACACAGCGCAACGCAGCAAGCAGTGCAGCACGGTCATTCTCGCCGCAGATTGGTCGTTTTGGACCCTTCAACCGGCGGACTGAAGCGTCACTGTTCAGCCCGATCAGCAACACATCGCCAAGCGCTCTTGCAGCTTCAAGATACTCAACATGCCCGGCATGAAGAATATCAAAACAGCCATTTGAAAAGACAACTTTTTTCCCGACGGCTTGCCATTGCCGAACGGTTTCAAGCGCTTCAGTTTGGCTTTTCAGCCTTTTTCCTCTACTCATAGTGTGTGGTTGTGTGTGCTTTGGTTATGCACTTCAGTGTCGTTGTGGCAAAACTTGAGCAGTCACGGCACGTTTGACAATGTTTAGAAATGCTCTCTATTATATCTATAATAGAACAATTTAGTTTATACTCTCCGATTGTCCGCATGGTAAAATTCTCGCTTTTTTATGAAGCTTCGTTTGAACAAAAGTGATTTCACGGCTGAGCGAATGCTGTATGCTGTTGTGATGGGGTTGGGGTTACTGGTGAGAAGTATCAGCCGCAACCACTCTACGGCTATAGCACGTTTTCTTGGTGATATCGTTTATTCCGTTTTCAAGATACGGCGCAAACTTGTAACCGAGAATCTTGCCCTTGTTTTTCCCGATAAAAGTGCTGCCGACATCAGCGCTATTGCCCGCCAAGTGTATCGTAACCAAGCTGAGAATATTATTGAAATGCTTCGTCTGCCGATGATTGCTACGGTTGAGGATGCTGCCCGTCTGGTCGATATGGATACCCGTGAGCTGTTTGCTCAAACGCGCGATCAGCATAAAGGCGCGGTTGTGGTTTCAGCGCATTTTGGTAATTGGGAGCTGTTTGCGTTGTGTGCCGGGTTATTGGTGTCGCCACTCATGGTTGTGGTGAAGCGGTTAAAAAACCAAGACATTGATCGCCAGATTAATGCTTGGAGAGGAATGCACGGTAACCGCGTGGTCTATACGTGGAAGGCGTTGCGCGAGGGTATGCGTACACTGAAAAATGGCGGAATTGTCTCTCTCCTTGCCGATCAATCTTCTCAAAAAGGTCAATTTTTCCTTGATTTTATGGGGCGTAAGGCGCCAGTTTCCCTTGGCCCAGCCTTTCTTGCGCTGAAAGCTGGCGTGCCGCTCTTTGTCTGTATGTGCCGCCGCACTGGCGATGGGCGCTATATTGTTGAAACAGAAGAGATTGCAACGGGCGATCTTGGTACGGAAAAAGCTGATGCCGAGGAGCTTGCCCGTCGCTATACCAAAGTGTTTGAACGCTTTATTTACCGCTATCCTGAAGAGTGGTTCTGGCTCCATAATCGCTGGAAACGCAGCGAGCTTCGCTGATATGTTCTTCTTCATTTTTCCTCCCTTCCCTACACTGAGGTATTTATCAGCCTTATTTTTCTCTCTTTCCTTCTCTTTTGTGCTGTTTTGTACAGAAATGTCTAAAAAACTCTTATCTTTATTCGATTAGTCCTTACTTATTTAGGGTATAATAATATTCATCCTTAAATAAGATGAATTATTGAGAAGGGGTTACCTATGATGCGCATGGAGAGTTTACCTGCCACCGATTCACCAATCAAGCCGTGGATTATTGATACCACGTTGCGCGATGGCGAGCAGGCGCCCGGCGTGGTTTTCAGCGCAACGGAGAAGCGGGAGATTGCTGTGTTACTTGCTGGTATTGGCGTGAATGAGATTGAAATTGGCTATCCGGCAATCAGCCGTGAGGAGCAGGAGAGCATTCGCCAGATTGTTGCGCTGCAGTTACCCGTACGTTTAACGAGCTGGGCCCGTGCAAAATGGGATGATATTGAAGCGGCGCGCTTTTGCGGCACGGAGGCGGTGCATATCAGTTTTCCGATCTCTGAACTCTATCTGCTGCTGATGGAAAGGGATTACGCGTGGGTGCAGCAGCAGTTGCAGGAGCTTGTTCCTAAAGCGAAAAAATATTTCCGTGTTGTCAGCGTTGGCGCGCAGGATGCCACACGCGCTGATGTTGCGCTGCTCCAGAAGTTTGTGCTCGATGCCACCGCGTGTGGCGCTGATCGGGTGCGGATTGCCGATACTGTCGGCGTTGCTACGCCATCGTCAGTCGTACGCCTTGTGGGCAGCTTGACCTCGGCAACATCAGCCATGCTGGAGTTTCATGCGCATAACGATTTTGGTATGGCTACCGCCAACGCCTTTACTGCCCTTGAGGCGGGATGTCAGGCGGTGAGCGTCTCCGTTACCGGTATTGGCGAGCGTGCGGGCAATGCGGCGCTCGAAGAGCTTGCTATGGCGCTGAAGCTCTCGGATGCTTTTGAAACCACCATTGATACTCGCCAGCTTGCTCAACTTTGCGATGCGGTGAGCCGCGCGGCTGGCCGTGTTATTGAGCCGCAAAAGCCGGTGGTCGGCAGGTCGGCTTTTCAGCACGAATCGGGCATTCACTGTGCGGCGCTGCTCAAGCATCCACTTTCATATCAACCTTTTCTGCCTGATCAGATTGGGCGCGATAAGCATGAACTTGTGATTGGCAAACATTCGGGAAGCGCCTCGTTGCAGCACTTTTTTGCAGGTCGAGGAGTTGCGGTCAGCAAAAGCGAGGCGAACGATTTGCTGGTTCACGTGCGCACCATGGCAACGGAGAAGAAGCGGGCACTGCAACCCGACGAGCTTGACAGCATGTTACAGAACTGCTTTCGAGCAGAGATTTTTAAAAAAAGTGATAATCATTAGAATATAGACAGTAACTATCATGCTCATCACACAAGATCGGGATCACAGCAGCATCAGTCTGCTTGCTGAAGTCAGCAGAACCATCACCAATGAAGATGATATCAACAAAGTGTTGCGGCTTGTGCTCTTTATCATGTCTGAAAATATGAATATGCTCAGGGGGATGATCACCATTTTGAACCGCGATAGCGGCGAAATTGTCATCAACGAATCCTTTGGGCTGACGGAGACCGAGCGGGGGAGAGGGCGCTACCAGATTGGCGAGGGTGTTATCGGTCACGTGGTGAAAACTGGCAAAGCGGTGATTGTGCCCTCCATCAACGATGAACCACTCTTTCTTGATCGCACAAAATCGCGCGAGAAGAGCACAAAAGAGGGATTATGCTTTATCTGCATTCCTATAAAAGCGGGCACGGAGATTATCGGTACGCTGAGTGCCGACCGGCAGCTTGAGGCGGTGGTGAGCGAAAAAGGGTCGAAAAAAGCAAAAGCGGGTGAAGCGTCCATCGATGTACTGCAATATTATGTCGATCAACTCTCTATCATTGCGGCAATGATTTCGCAGGCGGTACGGCTCAAGCAGCTTGCGCATGAAGAGAGCCTTAAGCTCTCCGCCGCGCAAACGTTGGTTATTTCAGGAACGCCATCACTCCTTTCATCGCATCAGGATGAGGTGCCGATGAAAAGCGCATCACCCATCGAACGTCCCGCCAATATTATCGGCAATACCAAACCGATGATTTCTCTCTACTCGATGATTGATAAAATTGCAACCACCAATGCAACCGCGCTGGTGCTGGGCGAGAGCGGCGTTGGCAAAGAGCTTGTGGCAAGTGCAATCCACTTTAAAAGCCGCCGAGCTGATAAGGCATTCATCAAGTTTAACTGCGCGGCACTGCCCGAAAGCATTGTCGAAAGCGAACTTTTTGGCCATGAAAAAGGGGCATTTACCGGCGCGTTAGCGACCCGTCAAGGGCGGTTTGAGCTTGCCCATAACGGCACCATTTTTCTCGATGAGGTGGGTGAACTCAGCCTTTCGGTACAGGCAAAATTGTTGAGGATTATTCAGGAGAAAGAGTTTGAACGGGTGGGTGGCTCAAAAACCATCAAGGTTGATGTGCGCGTGATTGCGGCTACCAATCGTAATCTTGAAGAGCTTATTCGTGAAGGGCAGTTTCGCGAAGATTTGTACTATCGGCTCAATATTTTCCCCATAACCGTGCCACCATTGCGCGAGCGCAAAACCGATATTCTGTTGCTTGCCGACTATTTTGTGGAAAAATACAACAAGGCAAACCAGAAAGGGGTTCGGCGCATTTCGACCACCTCAATTGATATGCTCATGCGTTACCACTGGCCAGGCAACGTCCGCGAACTGCAAAACTGCATCGAGCGGGCGGTGATTCTCAGCGAAGATAACGTCATACACGGTTATCATTTACCGCCGACACTCCAGACTGCCGAATCGAGCGGGACGCCCTATACCGGTTCATTGCAGCAAAAGCTTGATGCTCTTGAGCAGGAGATGATTATGGAGGCGCTGAAACGTACACAGGGTAACATGACGCGCGCGGCCATGCAACTCGGGCTCTCCGATCGTATTATGGGATTGCGGATTAAAAAGTTCAATATTGATTATCGTAAGTTTCGGGCGTGAGGGGTTTATTCTTGATTCTTTTGCTTTGAAAAGCCAGCCCTCGGGTTGGCTTTTTTTATTAAAGGATATTAATCTATTATAGCGTAATCAACTGATGTTTCGTCGTTTTAGCACACCAGACAACCTTTCCCAAGGAGCCAGCCGAGGTGGTGCACGGATAGTTGACTCTTATAGTTTTATGCCTCCAATAAATTTATTCTATTATAAACGGAGTATATCATGAATACAGTTATTGATGTGCCGGAGAGTGAGCCAAATGATTTGCTTGCCAACGCAACGCATGTTGTGCTTTTCGATGAATCGCTTGGCAGCACAAAAAAGGTTGGGGATGGTACGGGTAGCCAATCAAACCCTACTCAATACAGCAATTGGAGCGATCCTGATTATTGGCGTATTGAGCTGTTAGCGGGGTACCAAATCTCATTCTCGATTCTTACTCCTTCAAGCAACCTTATGCCTTATGCTGAGTTGCGCAATGCGGCTGATCAAGTTGTTGCATACGCCACGGCTGATGCGTCGGGTGAAGCCACGCACTTAGTGCCTTACACGCTTACGGCAAGTGGTTCGTACTATGTTGTGGTTGGAAAAAATTATTACACAACTGATGGCGGCGATTATGAGTTGCATGTAAAAGAGGAGGGTGATGATGATAACACCATTGCTACAGCAACGGAGCTTGTGCTGAGTGAAAATCCAGCGAGCAGTGGCTTATTGCTTGGTGCTGGTACGGGCGTGCAAGATCCTGCAACTATGTACAATTATTGGAGTGATCCTGATTATTGGCGAGTAGAGCTCTTGGCGGGTGATTTAGTTTCGATCACCGTTACAACTCCTGACAGTGAGTTGAATCCCTACGTTGAGTTGCGTAATGCTGCTGATAGTTACGTAGCGTATAGTAGCGACGAAGGTGCGGGTAACGATTCTTTTATAAGCCGTTATGTTGTAAATGATAGTGGCTCTTACTTTGTGCTTGTTGGTAAGGATTATTACGATGCTAATGGTGGCGCTTACAACATGCAAATTGATGTGGCGCGTGGCATACAGCAGGAGAGCGATGCCAATTACAGTAATGGTTCTATCAGTGGAGCAAATGCACTTCATTTATCAGCCGAAATATCTGACAATGATAGATATCAAGTGGCAACGGTTGCTGGGGCTATTATGCTGCCTGAAGGTGCAACGTTTGATAAGGATGTGTTTGCACTTGGGCGATTAAATGCTGGTAACACCGTAGAACTTTCAGTCGCGCTACCTTCAACCAGTACGCTTATGCCACTGGTAACTTTGCTGCATGCCGATGGTACGCCCGTGACGGATTTTGACGGCAATAAGGCTGATGGGAATTTTAGTGCAACCTTACTGAATGATGATGACTATTACGTACAAGTAGAGAGAGGGTACGCTTATAACGGCCATACGTACGTATTGAGTAGTTCAGGAATGAATTGGACAGCAGCTCAAGAGCATGCTGAGTTACTTGGTGGTCATCTTGTAACCATTAACGATGAAGCCGAGCAGCAGTGGATTACCGCACAGTTTTCGAATTGGGGAAATTTGTGGATTGGTTTGAATGATGAAGTTATTGATTCTGTGTGGGCTTGGAGTGATGGTGCTGCATCGTTGTATAGAAATTGGGGTGATGGGCACCCTTATGGCGGGGAATATTACAATGACGCTTACTTGGCTTCTGATGGCAAATGGTATTCGGGGAATGAGACGTGGGGATATTATGCTCTGATAGAAATTGAGAATGCTACATCAAGCACAACGCTTGGTTCATCAGCAAGCTATGTGCTTGATGTTCGCATTGAG
>CAIQSY010000002.1 GCA_903874585.1 uncultured Chlorobiaceae bacterium
ATAACACCTTACTCCGCACTCTTTTCGCTCACCTGCGCAGCGCTGAACGTTGCCATTTCATTATATATTTTTATCGCTCCCTCAATAAGCTGCATGGCAAGCGCTGCGCCTGTACCCTCACCAAGGCGAAGATCGAGATCGAGAATGGGTCGTGCACCCAGCTTCTGCATAACTGTCCGGTGCCCCTGCTCATTGGAAAGATGGCTGAAAAAGAGATAATCATCCACAGCCGGACAGAGCTTGAGCGCAGCCACAGCTCCAGCAGAAGAGATAAAACCATCAACAACAACAGGAACCCGACAAGATGCTGCACCAAGAATAAAGCCGGTTATGGCGGCAATTTCGTAGCCTCCAAGTGAAGCAAGAGTACCAAATGGGGTTATACAACTCTCTGCATTAACAGCAATTGAGCGCTTGATAACCTCAATTTTATGGCGAAAACGTGCATCGTCAATACCGGTGCCTCTGCCGGTAATACTCTCGACCGATACATCAAGCAGCACCGAATAGAGTGCCGTCGCTGGCGTGGTGTTGGCAATCCCCATTTCGCCCGTGCCAAGCAGATGATAACCCGCTTGAGCAGCTTCCACAGCAAGTTCAGCACCAGCAAGCAGTGCCTGCGCCGTTTCAGCATCACTCATTGCTGCTTCGACCGCCATATTACGGCTACCTGCACGTACTTTTCTTTTGATGAGACCCGGCATATCGGGAAAATCGTGGTTCACGCCCATATCCACAACATCAAGATCAGCTCCCACATGGCGCGTCAGCACATTAATCGCCGCTCCACCATTCAGCATGTTATACACCATCTGTGGTGTTACTTCAGCAGGAAATGCCGAAACACCCTCAGCAGCCACACCGTGATCAGCCGCAAAACAGCAGATTTTCTTTTTTGAAAGAACAGGTTTCTGTAAACCTGTAGCAAGAACATAGTGCAGAGCAATCTCTTCAAGCCGTCCAAGGCTTCCCTGCGGTTTGGTGAGATCATCAAGATGCGCCTGCGCCGCTGCTGTCAAAGAACGGTCGGCTGGCTGAATACGACTTAGAAGTTGCTGTACCTGTTCGTGCATAATGTCAAAAATTAATGGGGGGGAAGATGTTGATGAAGAGGTGTGTTGTCAATCACACTCTTTCAGTTTGATGGATATTCCGCTACAGAGGAGATATGCCTCAGAGGCGATGGCAGCAACGCGCTGGTTGATAATGCCAGCACGGTCACGAAAACTTCGGGCTAAAGCATTGTCGGGCACAATGCCCATACCAACTTCATTGGAGACAAGAATAAGGTCACAAGGCGGCTGACGAAGAACCTCAAGAAAAAGCTCAATCTGCTGCTCAACATGCTCTTCGCCCTTACCTTCGGCATAGTACATCAGATTGCCAGCCCAAACCGTCAAGCAGTCGAGCAGCACCACATCCGTGCCTGCGGGAAGCTGGCTGAGTGCCCGTCCAAGATAGAGCGGCTCCTCAACGGTGATAAACTGCTCTCCCCTTTCCGCCTGATGCTTGCCAATACGGCTCCGCATTTCGTCATCAAACGGCTCAGCAGTCGCTAAAAAAACTTTGTGCTTGTATCGGGCGGCAAGCTGCAAAGCAAAAGAGCTTTTACCGCTTCGAGCACCACCCGTCACATACAAGACTCGACTCATAATTTTGCGGATAATGTTGTAATACCTGTTACTTCAACAATGGCACATCGCGAGTCACCGTCTGACGCTCAACTCTCTTCAGCTCTGCCAGATCCGACACAACGGCAGCAGACTGCGTGAGAATAATATCACTATGAACGCCTTTGGTGGAATCCTGCTCTTGGCCCCATTGTTTTTCAATTTTTTTGATGGTCTCACTCTCCGACTTAAACGCCGAGTCCTGCAGTACCACCGATTTGTGTTTACGAATACGGTTCAACGTCTGCAAATCGCCAAGATAGGCTTGATACTGCCGATTCGTTGCAGCACGAGCCTGCTGTTTCTGACGAAGTAATGCAATATCCTCCGCACTGATATCAGCCGTGGGACGATAAAATGAGCGGGAAACACTGCTCCAGGGTAAACTGCTGGAATAGGTATCCTCACCAACTGAGGAAGTATCAATCATGGAGGGCATAGCAATATCGGGAGAAACTCCTTTATGCTGGGTACTGCCACCAGAAATGCGATAAAATTTTGCAACAGTGAGTTTAAGCTGACCGAGATCATGCTTTTTCCCTAAAAAATCGAACGGTTTGGAGAGCTTCAGAATGCTCTGCACACTCCCCTTGCCAAACGTGCGTTCGCCAATAACCACGCCACGCCCATAATCCTGTATTGCCGCAGCAAAAATCTCCGATGCCGATGCACTGTACCGATTGACAAGCACCGCAAGTGGTCCGCTATAGAGCATCTGCCGATCCTCATCGCGCAAAACGGCTTTATTGCCGGCAGCATTGCTCACCTGCACCACAGGTCCAGTTGTAATAAACAAGCCGGTAACACTGACTGCCTCTTCAAGGGAACCGCCGCCATTGTCGCGAAGATCAATCACAACACCATCAACATGCTCGGCATTCAGCTCCTGAAGAATACGGGTAACATCACGAGTGGTGCTGGTATAATTGCTGCTGTTCTGCTGTTGTGCTTCAAAATCGAGATAAAATGATGGAATGGTGATAACGCCAATTTTTTCGCCATTCTGCTGGATAATACTTTTCTTCGCTGCCTGCTCTTCAAGGGCAATCTTTTCGCGCTGAAGCTGTACAATTTTCGCTGGTCCTCTGCCACCCTGGCTGGCTGGATAGACCTTCAGGCGCACCGTTGTTCCTTTTTTCCCACGAATCAAACGGACAACATCATTAATTCTGAAACCTGACACATCAACAATTTCAGCAATTTTACCCTGCCCGACACCAATGATTTTATCACCCTTTTTCAGCACACCGGTTTTAAACGCCGGACCGCCGGGAATAACTTCATGAACCACCGTAAACTCCCCTTCCGTCTGTAACTTGGCACCAATCCCTTCAAGCGAACGGCTCATATCAATCTGAAAATTGGCATACTCCGCAGGCGAGAAATAGCTGGTATGGGGATCAAACGACATAGTTAACGCCGCAGTATAAGCCTGAAAGGCATCATCCGGTTTCTGACGATTCAGCAGATTCAAGCGACTGGTAAAACTTTTCGACAACGCCGCACGGATATTTTGTTGCGACTCCCCCGAATACTTCAAGTTAAGCCACTGATATTTCAGCTCTTTACGCCAGAGATCGGCAAGCTGACGGCGATCAGCAGGCCATGGATCAGCTTTTCGATCAAGATCAAGCACTTCGGGCGTCGTAAAATCAAACGTGGCAGTATCTGCCATCGTTTTCATAAAGCGCATTTTCTCTTTTGCCCGTTTGAGAAAAAAGTTATAAACCCCAAAACCCGAATACGATTTACCCGCAAGAAATTCATCATCGAGACGATTGCCATAGAGCTTCTGCATACTTGCAACCTCGCTGGCAACGAAATAGCTTTTCGCTCCATCAAGATTTTCGATGTAGCGAGAAAGTATCTGCTGAGAAAGCGAATCGTTAACCTCAATTTTTCGATAATGATTCTGCCGAAGTGCCTGACTGAGCGACTTACTGGCATCATCCTCTGCTGAGGTTGGTGCCAGCGTTACGACAGCGACAGATCGAGATGACTTTTCGGGATTTTTGGCTTCAACCAAAACAGCACTTCCCAGAAACACAACAACGAGAAGCAGGGTTTTTCTACGCATGGGAGGGGAAAATGGCGGTCGCAAAGGCTATTGTTGAATGAGAATGCAAATGTATTATATTGCGTGGCACTTGGTAAATAATGGATGACCGGGTAGTCTTTCTTGGTATTTCTTTTATAAATCAGGGCGAATAATAATAATAAACGGAGAGCTTTTCAATGGAAAAGAAAAAAATCAGTTATAAAGAACTCGGGCTTGTTAACAGCCGGGAACTTTTCAATAAAGCTGTATCAGGAGGCTACGCTATTCCTGCCTACAACTTCAACAATCTTGAGCAGATGCAGGCAATTGTACAGGCTTGCGCTGAAACAAAATCCCCCGTTATTCTGCAGGTTTCAAAGGGCGCAAGAAGTTACGCTAACGAAACTCTTTTGCGCTTTCTGGCGCAAGGTGCTGTAGCCTACGCTGCTGAACTCGGTTCACCTATTCCAATTGTGCTCCATCTCGATCATGGTGACAGCTTTGAACTCTGCAAAGATTGCATTGAGTCTGGTTTTTCTTCGGTGATGATTGATGGCTCACATCTCCCTTACGAAGAGAATGTTGCGCTGACGAAAAAAGTGGTTGAATTTGCTCATCAGTTTGATGTAACTGTTGAGGGTGAACTGGGCGTACTTGCTGGTATTGAAGATGAGGTTTCAGCCGCGCACCATACCTACACGCAGCCTGAAGAGGTTGAGGATTTTGTGGCAAAAACTGGCGTTGACAGCCTTGCTATCTCCATTGGAACTTCACATGGCGCTTTCAAATTCAAACCCGGCGAAGATCCAAAAATCCGTCTCGATATTCTTACTGAAATTGAAAAGCGTATTCCTGGATTCCCAATTGTACTGCATGGCTCATCTTCCGTACCGCAAGAGCTGGTCAAAACCATCAACGAGCATGGAGGAAAACTGAAAGATGCTATCGGCATCAGCGAAGAGCAGCTTCGCCTTGCTGCAAAATCAGCCGTCTGCAAAATCAATATCGATTCCGACGGACGTCTTGCCATGACTGCTGCTATCCGCAAAGTATTTGATGAAAAACCCGAAGAGTTTGATCCAAGAAAATACCTTGGTCCAGCTCGTGATTCGCTGAAAAAACTCTACATGCACAAGAACATCAACGTTCTTGGTTCTGACGGTAAAGCGTAAGACTTTTCCGTACCCCCATATTTCAATCACAAAAGGTGCCATAGTGCGCCTTTTGTGATTTTCAAACCATTTTTTGAGTACTCCGTAACCTATTGAACCACAACCACCTATGAAGCATATTATCATCATTACCGGTGCGGGTAAAGGAATAGGGAGAGCCATTGCCCTTCACTTTGCAAAAGCATCAACCACACAGTCAGATTTCGAGCCGGTACTGATACTCACATCGAGAACCATCTCCGACCTTGAAGCTGTTGCGGCGGAGTGCCGCACGTCAGGGGCAACGGTGGAGATTATCGTCGCGGATATTGCCAAAATGGCGGATATTGAGCAGATAGTCAACACAACGGTTGAGCGTTATGGCACCATAGACTGCCTTATCAACAATGCTGGTGTCGGGCGTTTTAAACCATTGACAGAGCTGACTGAGGATGATTATGAGTACACGATGGCAACGAACCTGAAGGGGACGTTTTTTCTGACGCAGAGAGTCTTCCCGATCATGGAAAACAAGCGGTCGGGACACATCTTTTTTATCACCTCAATCGCGGCTGAAACGGCGTTCAAAAGCTCGTCGTTGTACTCGATGTCCAAATTCGGGCAGAACGGCTTTATTGCATCGCTACGCCTTTACGCAAAAAGCTGTAACGTACGCATTACCAATGTTATGCCGGGTGCCGTCTTGACGCCGATGTGGGGCGAAGTTCCTGAAGCAATGCAGGCGGTGATGATGATGCCGGAAGATATTGCTATTCCGATTGTTAACGCTTATCTGCTGCCGCAGCGCACGTCGGTGGAAGAGCTGGTGATTCGACCTATTGGTGGCGACATTAACGACTAAATTTGCGCGGTTCGCCCGAGAAGAATTTTTAGCGATGAGCTTGTGGGAAAGCCGCCTTTTTTCCTGTATTTTCCGCTTCAACTTTTATAACTATTATAGTTTACACCACCATGAGTCTGAAAGAAAAAATAGATCAGGATTTGAAAAGCACGATGAAAAGTGGCGATAAAACCCGCCTGAATGCCATTCGTTCCATTCGCGCTGCCTTGCTGGAAAAAGAGGTCTCCATCCGCGTTGGCGGCACCGCTGTACTGACTGAAGAGCAGGAGCTTGAAGTGCTGGTAAGTTTAGCCAAAAAACGCCGCGATGCCATTGAGCAATTTACCGCAGGCAATCGCCCTGACCTTGCTGAAACCGAGCAGACAGAGTTAGCCGTGCTTGAGGAGTATCTGCCTGCACCAGTTTCGGACGAGGAGGTCATCGCTATCATTCAGGAGATTGTAACCGCCAGCGGCGCAACCTCCATGAAAGAGATGGGTAAGGTGATGGCTGAAGCGATGAAAGCGCTCAAAGGCAAAGCTGACGGCGGCAAAGTTCAGCAGGTTGTGAAATCACTGCTTTCCGCGTAACCTCTTCCATTCGATTATTATGCTTGATATTACCTATATCCGTCAGAATGTTGAGGCAGTAATTGCAATGCTGCACAACCGCCAACTTGCTCTGGATGAACCAAAGTTGCACCGATTGCTCGACTGCGATAAAGAGCGCAAGGAGCTGGTGCAGCGTTCAGATGAGCAGAAAGCGGTGCGCAATAAAGTGTCAAAAGAGGTTGCCGAGATGAAAAAAAAGGGCACTGGTTCACCCGATGAACTGATTGCTCAGATGAAATCTGTCGGTGACGACATTGCCCGCATGGATGGCGAACTCACCACGATTGAAGCAGAGATGGAGAGCATTCTGCTTGCGCTTCCCAACAAATTGCACGAATCGGTGCCAACTGGACGAAGCGCTGCTGACAACCAGATTTTTGGCAAGCCAGTCGCTTTTGAGCATCACCTTGATTTTGCGGTTAAAAACCACCTTGAGCTGGGCAAATCGCTCCGTATTCTCGACTTTGAGCGTGGCGCAAAGGTGAGCGGCGCCGGATTCCCTGCCTACATGGGTAAAGGCGCCCGCCTGGAACGTGCACTCATCAACTTCATGCTCGATATGCACACTGAGCAGCACGGTTATACCGAAGTCTTTCCGCCATTTCTTGTTAATCAGGAGTCATTGCGCGGGACTGGGCAGTGGCCGAAATTTGCTGATCAAGTCTATCACATTGGCGAAGATGACCTCTACGCCATCCCAACTGCTGAAGTACCGGTAACCAACCTCCATCGCGGAGAAATGCTTGACGTGGAGAGCCTGCCAATATCTTATACCGCATACTCCGCCTGTTTCCGCCGTGAAGCGGGCAGCTATGGTAAAGATACTCGCGGTTTCCTTCGCGTGCATCAGTTCAACAAGGTTGAAATGGTGAAGTTCACCCGCCCTGAAGATTCGTACGCTTCGCTGGAAGAGATTCGCTCTCACGCTGAATCGATTCTTGTGGCGCTGAAAATTCCGTACCGCGTGCTGCTTTTGTGCAGTGGCGACATTAGCGCCAACGCCACAAAGTGTTACGATATTGAAGTTTGGTCGCCAGCCGAGCAGAAATACCTCGAAGCGTCAAGCTGCTCAAATTTTGAGGATTATCAGGCAAGGCGTTCCAACATCCGCTTCAAGCCAGATGGCAAGTCGAAGCCCGAATTTGTACACACGTTGAACGGTTCAGGCCTTGCAACCTCACGGCTCATGGTGTCGCTGCTCGAACACTACCAGACTGCTGAAAGCACCATTCGCGTGCCTGAAGTTTTGCAACGCTATACCGGATTCACGGAGATTGCGTAAATCATGCTGTCTGAACCGTTGAATGTAGGGACATGCCATGGCGTCTCCTTTACATTCAATGGTTCAGACAATCTTAATAAACGTCATGATTACTCCTGAGTTTCTTCTTCTTGCCTCATTTGTGCTTGACCTCATTTTCGGCGATCCACGCTGGATGCC
>CAIQSY010000003.1 GCA_903874585.1 uncultured Chlorobiaceae bacterium
CCAGATAGCCCATCCAGCCTTGGGACGCCCATTCAGCATCAAGTTGTGCAACCGTCGGCGTCGCCATTCCAGTTGGAAAATCCGGATACACATCGACGCCAACATAATCGAGCTTATCCCAAAACTGGATTTGCCCAACTTCATTATTTGAAAGCCTCGTCACATCACTGAATGCAGCATAGGTCAGCTTGCCATTATAGACCTCTCGCACACTGGCAATAATATCCTCCCAATATGCCGTGTACTCTGGCTTTGTAACCGCAAGCATTTCATTCCCAATCGAAAAAAGCGAAACATGAGTGCGCTCTGCTACCTCTGCCCACTGCACGATATAGTTTTTGTAGCCAGCAAAGAACGCTTCAGGATGAGCCATCACCAGACTTGCATCCAGAAGATTGCCGTATTCACTACCAGTATAAGTGCCGGACGATGGATTAAAAACAGTGATCTGTGGCTTCAAAAAAACATTCAGCCCCACTGCTTCAGCCTGGAGTACAGCATCTTCAACACTCTCAAGAGATGCGGTAAGATTATACCCCGCAGCCACTCCTTTAATAAACTCACCAACCACTCCTGTATCAAGATTGATAATCGATATGCTGCCCAATCCAACATAATTCGCACCTGAATCAACCGCATTGGTGATCAAATTCGTGTATCCCAAACCATCATAACCCGCCTTGCTATACGCTGACATACTGACTCCGTTGATGGCAAATTCCTCACCCGTATCAACGGCGAGTATTGACATATCGGCAAACACAAAATGTTCTACCGAAAAAACAGAGTCAGTGCCATCACGATACGCTATGTTGTCTCGAACAGTGTAGCGGGAGGTGATCGGATCGTAACTGATATCATACTCGGCATAGTTTCCACTGAACTCTGCTGTATCGCTACCATCTGCTCCATCGAGAGTATCATTGCCAGCACCGCCAATGAGCGTATCGTTCCCACCTCCACCCACCAGCATATTTCCAGCATTATTGCCGATGATGATATCCGAATTGGAACCGCCAAAAGCATTTTCAATGATAGTGCCAAGTGCAATACCAAGGTTATGGGTACCATCATAGAGGTTGTCTATAGTTCCAATACTACTATATCGAAGTGAAGAGTAGTGGCCTGGAATTAAGTCGATATCACATGCCGTGCTGAAATTCGATACATCGAGAGTATCATTACCGCCTGCATCCCAAAGCGTCGAAAAAAATGGAGATGCAGGATCAAAACTGTAGGTATCTGCTCCAGTGTGATACGTCTCGTTAACCCCGTACAGGTACTGGATGGCTGCAATGTCATAAACCATCGGAGTTGATGGTTTCACACCTGTATAGTGATTCTGACCGGAATACAAAAACCAGTAATTCTTGTCATTGTAGGACATAACTGTGTTATATCTGAAATCGAGATCTGCTGGCAGAAAAGGGCTTGCTTCACTCCCTGAAACATCATAATTGCCGGGATGTTTCAGCCCAAGTCCGTGACCAATTTCATGGATAAGGGCGAGTTCGTTGTGCGAGCCACTTCCCCAATCAGTGTCATCAGCAACTGATGGATTGATCCAGACATCGGCAGAGCTTGCCCAGTAGTCGTTGGGATAATAGCAGTACCCCCAACCCTCACCAACCGCAGAAGAGAAGGCAAAACGAAAATCTCCCACATTATTTTCACTCTCAGCGACTTCGACAAAGGTGATTGCCGCCACCGCTGCCCAGCTCTGCAGTGCCCGCACTACTGCTGATTGCTGGATTGAATCTAAAGCAAAGTGCACTGCGGCATCTGGTTCTGCCGCTGAACTGTAATCAGATTGCCAAAATGGAGAGCCTCCGTCACTCCACGGAAAGCTGTAGGTAAGCTCCACATCGAGCGTTGCGCCCGTACTCCATTTTTGATATTGTACATTAAGCAACGGATCAAGAGTGCTTACACCACTTAATACAAAGGTGGTTGTCTCTGAAGATGTTGATGGATTTGGCATAATAGTTTTTCAGGAAATAAACTGCCCCGCAGCAGCGCTACAGGGCAGGAGTTCATAGTTCATAAATCTTTTCTTGAGCCGATAAGGGCGAGGTGTTTGTCAAAACGAGCTTCATCCTGAAACATTACCCGGAGTGGCCTGGTGCTTCAACATCAGTTTTCGGATGTTCATAATCCAACATCCAAAATTTAAAATTCAACATCAAATTAAAATACGCTCCCACTCAAACTTGCTGACGTTTCTTGCCTTCGGGTCAAAAACGATACCAATCAGATAGCGTTCACCATCATATTTTTCATAATATTTCATCTTCTTCATCTGCTCAAGCGGCTCTTGATCAATCACTTTAAATTCAAAGAGAAAAGTTCTCTCTTGAGTTTTTAGCGTTAAATCAATTCTGCCCTTGTTGCTTACATCTTCTGCTATTATATCCACTCCTGTACTTGCGAAATAGGCGTAGAGCACGCTGGCATAAAAGCCCTCGTAACTCTCGATATAATTGTTCGTGAAATTATTGTAGGCAATGCTTGCAAAAAGGCGTTTAATAACATCTTCTAAACTTCCAACATCTCCCGTGTTAATGATATTATATAAATCACAGCGAATCGGCTCATTTTCCGAAACAGTAGTTATCTCCTGCAAAAGATAATCGTTAAAACTAATTTGCACCTCCTTGTTGGGAAATCCCAACTCGTAGCTAACTCCCATGCCTGTCGGTAGCAATCGCTTGATAGTCAAGTAACCAGCCTGAAACAGAATGGTTTCCAGATTCAGATTTTCAAGGTTAAAGCTATTGACTAATGATTCATTAACTCGCAGTTTATTTAACTTGGGAATAAAATAGTTGTTCTTTTTGATGAGTTCAATCAAAAATCGTGGTGTGCCTGTTTCGAACCAATAGTTTTTAAACATCTTTTGGTTCCTGATAAAGAGCAGAATATCGAAAGGATTATAGACCTTATCGCCCAAAAAGTTATATCCATTGTACCAGCATTTAACCTCTTCCATATCCACGCCTTCCAGATACGGTGCAAAAACGGTATCAACATCATGCTGGGTATAACCACAGATATTGCCATAATCTGGATTTAAGCTGATATCTTCGAGATTGTTCAAGCCGCTGAAGAGCGACACTTTAGAAAATTTGCTCACTCCGGTAAGAAAAGCGAAGCGTAGATACTCGTCGTTCTCCTTGATTTTTGTATAAAAGTCACGCATTCCATCCCGTATAACGAGAGCCTC
>CAIQSY010000004.1 GCA_903874585.1 uncultured Chlorobiaceae bacterium
GCTTTTTGAGGAGAGCATAGGAATTCCTTTATCAGAACGCTGATAGTAGTTTCTCGCTCGCTCAATCTGAAACTTCATCAGCGCAATAAAGTTGCTGTTTAGATTCTTCTGCATAAGCTCTTCGCTTGAATAGTTGAAGCGGCGCAAATCTTCCAGCGGAAGATAAATTCTGCCTCGATTGACGTCTTCGCCAACATCGCGCAAAATGTTGGTAAGTTGCATGGCTATGCCGAGTTCGATGGCGTACGGCAGAGCCTCTTTGTTGCTGTAACCAAAAATCTCAATGGTCATTAATCCAACGACGGAGGCAACTTTATAGCAATAGACGTAGAGCTCATCAAAGGTTTCAAATGGCTTGAACTCAATATCCATGGCAACGCCATCCATTAAATCAAGTGGCAGCTCAATGGGAATGGTGTAGGTTTTTAGCGTATCGTGCCACGCCATCATAATGGGATCATTGGCAACTTTGCCGGCATAACAATCTTTCAGCTTTGTTTTCCAGCTCTCAAGCATTCGGCTGATATCATCTCGGGTGATAACTCCGCTTGCCAATTGCTCTTCCGCCATATCAACAACATCATCAACGGTGCGAAGCAGGGCATAAATGGCAAAAATAGCTTTCTGTTGCTGTTTTGGCAGAAACAGACTTGCAAGGTAGAATGTTTTGGCGTGCTTTTTTGAAATTTGACGACAGTAACTATATGCTTCGTCAAGCGTTATCAGTTTCTCCATAGTGTGACCTGCGGCAATTGGGCTATCCTGTTGATTCATCTGATATGCGCTTCTCTTTGCCTGTTTGGAATCATTCCTTGCTTATTCGCCTTCTCTGGTAGGGCGTGAACGTAAAAATTTGTACATTTTTAAACGATTCAGTAAAGAGTTCCAGAGTAAGTTGCCAAGATAAAACAATGGCAGTAATATAGCAACATGCCCAGTTACCGATCGAGTTTCTTCATCTTTATGACACACGTTATTAATTACATCTTTTGAATACTGTTACCCCCGAAAATAGCAGGGAAAAGGCTTTTCTTGTTGGCCTCTGTTCCGCCCCCGAAACACCTCGCTCGCTGGTTGAGGAGTATCTTGATGAACTTGCATTTCTTGCCGATACTGCCGGCGCAGATGTGGTTGATTCATTTATTCAGGAGCGAAAACTGCGCGATCCAGCATACTGTATTGGCAAAGGGAAAGTTGATGAACTGATTGTATTTGTAGAAGAGAATGCTATTGATCTGGTGGTATTTGATGATGATCTTTCACCGGCGCAGGCGAGAAATCTCGAACAGGCGCTCAAATGTAAAGTGATAGATCGAACGGGCCTTATCCTGCAGATTTTCGCTATTCGTGCTCAATCGGCACAAGCGAAAATGCAGGTAGAGCTTGCCCAGCTTGAGTATATGCTGCCGCGTCTCTCCGGCAAGTGGACGCATCTTTCAAAGCAGAAGGGTGGTATTGGGAACAAGGGGCCTGGTGAAACCCAGATTGAAACCGACCGTCGTCTTGTTCGTAACCGTATAGCGTTATTGAAAAAGAAGTTGCGTGAAGTTGCCCTGCAGCACAACACCCAAACACGCAACCGCGAAAATGCCATACGCGTGTCGCTGGTTGGCTACACCAATGCAGGCAAATCAACGTTGATGAACACGCTTTGCCCGCAAGCTGAAGCGTTTGCCGAAAACCGACTCTTTGCCACTCTCGACACCAAAACCCGACGACTTGAACTTTATATCAATAAATTAGTACTCTTGTCGGATACTGTTGGTTTTATCCGCAAACTGCCACACACCTTGGTTGAGAGCTTTAAATCAACGCTGGATGAGGTGCTGCAAGCCGATTTTCTTCTTCACGTTATCGACATCAGCCATCCGGGTTTTGAGGAGCAGATGATGGTTGTACGCGACACCTTGAAAGAGATTGGCGTTAATCACGACAATATTATTGAAGTATTCAACAAAATCGACGCGCTTGATGATCCAACGCAATTACGCGAACTTGCCGATAAATATCCCGACGCTCTCTTTATCTCCGCAAAACGCGGCATCAACATAAGCTTGCTTAAAGAGACAATTGGTCAGCAGGTGGCACGTGACTACACCGAACGACATCTGACACTGCACGTCTCGAATTACAAACTGATTACGTATCTCTATGAGCATACGGAAGTTCTTGAGAAAAAGCATATTGATGAAAATGTTGAACTGACCATTAGAGTGCGCAACAACCAGCTCAACCAGATCGACGCGCTTATTAACACAACACAACCGATGCCATTATGAGTGTTGAGATATACAACTCCACAAAAAAAGATCTTCCGGAGGAACTCCTCGAAAAAGTGATACAACTCGTGCTTGAAAAAGAGGAGCATACTGCAGAATCCATTGTGGGTGTTTATTGCGGGAACAAAATGATTCAGCGCATCAACCGCGAATTTCTTGGGCACGATTATCCTACCGACACCATCACCTTTCGTTACAATAAAGGAAGTGAAATTGAGGGGGAATTTTATATTTCGCTCGACGTGATTAAAGAGAATGCTGCCAAGTTCAACGTGGATTTTCAGGATGAACTTCTTCGCGTCACCATCCATTCAGCATTGCATCTTATCGGCTATAACGATCAATCACCGGAGGATAGGGGAGTGATGCAGGCTAAAGAGGATTTTTATCTCAATGAATGTGGAACGTCAATCCTTGGTAATAACAGATAACTCATTTTTGCACTATCATTTAATAAATAAAGAACCCCGCCGCAAGCAGCGGGGTATTTTGAAGAAAACTCTATCATACTTTACGCCTCAAGAGGCGGGGAATATGACCCATAGAGATTCAACACTAAATTTGTTTTCATTATGAATCTCATTGTCAATGATCTCCCTTGCACTGCCACCATTGGGCAAACCCTTGGCAGAGCTGCGTGGTTAAACCACAGCCATGTTGGATGTGTTTGCGCTGGACGCGGCATTTGCCAGACCTGTTATGTCACCGTGCTTGAAGGAA
>CAIQSY010000005.1 GCA_903874585.1 uncultured Chlorobiaceae bacterium
ATTGGTGGCAGTGTTACCGACGCTGGACGGTTCAACTGGAATAGCGGACACCATCCACTCTTTACCGAGCCCGACGAGAATTACCACGGCTTGCGCTGGGCAATTGACCTTCCTGAGCCTCTTGCACCAATAGCGTTCGCCTTACGGTTCCGTACCGTCCCGCTCAGAAACCTCGGTGCCTGCATTTCGCCCGATAATTCATGGATACTGCTGCAAGGTATTGAAACGCTGCCAGTGCGCATGGCTCGCCACTGCGAGAACGCGCTCAAGGTTGCTGAACATCTTGCACAACATCCCGAAGTGGCGTGGGTTCGTTATCCTGGATTGAAGAGTGATCCATCATATCCAAAAGCTTCAAAAGATTTGAAGAACGGATTTGGCGGTATGGTTGTTTTCGGAGTCAAGGGCGGTTACAATGCTGCGGTGAACATTATCGACAACATCAAGCTTTTTTCGCACCTCGCCAACGTTGGCGATGCAAAGAGCCTGATTCTCCATCCAGCAAGCACCTCGCACAGCCAGATGACCGAGGAGCAACGGCGGGAGAGCGGCTTGTCGGAAGAGTTGATTCGCCTCTCAATCGGTCTTGAGCATCCCGATGACCTGATTGAGGCGCTTGATGAGGCGCTTGCGAGAGTGATGGGAAAGTAAGTATTTTAGGTTTTATTTTGGATTTTGGTTGATGAATTGTCATTCTGAGCGGAGCAAAGAATCTAAATTTGCGTTGTCTGAATCAGGATTTTCAGGATTAATGGATTGTAGGATTTTTGTAACGTAGAAATGTTTGAGGAAAAATCCTGTTCATTCTTTAATCCTGAAAATCCTGATTCAGACAATGATGGTCAATCAAAACAGCAAAGAAATACCAAAATGGAACGCATCGCAAAAAAACTGACCGATCTTATCGGCAATACACCGCTGCTTGAGCTTGCAAATTTTAATCGCGAGCACAACGCCTTAGGAACGATTATTGCAAAACTGGAATATTTTAATCCCGGCGGCAGCGTTAAAGATCGCATTGGGTTTGCGATGATTGAGGATGCCGAGCAAAAGGGATTGCTGAACAAGGAGAGCATTATTATTGAGCCGACCAGCGGCAACACGGGCATTGGACTTGCTTTGGCGGCGGCGGCTAAAGGGTATCGACTGATGCTTACCATGCCTGAAACCATGAGCATTGAGCGCCGTAATCTGCTGAAGGCGCTGGGCGCTGAGCTCGTGCTGACGCCAGGCACTGAGGGGATGATGGGAGCTATCAAAAAAGCCGATGAACTCCATGCAGACCATGCAAACTCATTTGTGCCGCAACAGTTCAAAAACCCTGCAAATCCTGAGATTCACCGCACCACAACCGCCGAGGAGATCTGGCGCGACTGCAATGGAGATGTGGATATGTTTGTGAGCGGCGTCGGTACCGGCGGCACCATCACAGGCGTTGGCGAAGTGCTCAAGGCACGCAATCCCAACGTGAAAATTATTGCCGTTGAACCAGCCGATTCGCCCGTACTGAGCGGAGGAAAAGCTGGAGCGCACAAAATACAAGGCATCGGTGCAGGCTTTGTGCCAGATATTCTCAACACAGCAATTATTGATGAAATTGTGCTTGTTACCAACGAAGATGCCATGCGCACCAGCCGCAAACTTGCCCGAACCGAGGGGCTGATTGTCGGCATCTCCTCTGGCGCCGCCGTATGGGCAGCATTACAGCTTGCCGAACGCGAGGAGAATCGCGGCAAACGCATTGTCGTTATCCTCCCCGACACCGGAGAGCGATACATTTCAACAGCGCTTTTTCAGTTCGATAATGATGCAACAAGTTTGTGAACTTTTGACGAAATAGAATTGCGAATAATGCACATCCCTTGCACTCTGAATGCAAATAATGCAATTATTTCTTAAAAATGACTATAATTGCAACATCTGAGGAGTGGCTCATCAATGCGACGGCTGCAAACCAATCCTCGTTCCGTCATTTCAGAAAAAAGCATGAACGCGAGTACATCTCTTGCTTTAATAATCTTTCAAAAATAAAAAGCTTGTTGGAGGAAGGGAAAAAACTCTCAGAAATGCACTATCACCCTTCATTTTTCCGACATGAAACTGATGGAATTTTCAGAATAGGGCAATCGGGAGTAAGCAGCGCCAAAGAATCACGATTATATATTTATCCTGACAGCGCTGCTCGAATCATATTTATTGTAGGAATCGGCACAAAAGAGACACAGCGCAGTGATTTAGCCGCAGCAAAACAAGCTGTTCAGTGCATTGTGCAAGCACAATAACGCAGAAGGTAAAAGGAGTAACGTTGTGAACGAAGGTATGTTTCATTCGGTTAGTGATGCCGCTGCTTTTCTCGCTGGAGATGAGCAAGTAAAAGCGCTTGTTGAGCAAGAAATTGCAGGCAGTCAAATTGTCAATAGCCTTATTCAGCAAAGAATGGGAAAAAAAGTATCCCAAAAAGAGTTAGCCCAGCGAATGGGATGCGATCCCAGCAAAATTTCAAGAATGGAGGCAGGCAACGATGCGCAGTTAAAAATAGGCGATGTAACGCACTATCTTACAGCTATCGGGGTTCAGATGAGCATGATATTTGAGGATACAGAACTCCCCGCTGCTGAACGCATTAAACGCCATGTTTTTGCGATTCATGAACAACTTGAGCGCCTTGTGGATATTGCAAATCAGGTTGATGGAGACGACAGCATCATTAAAAAAATCCGTGAATTTTATGGCGAGGTATTATTGAACTTCATGCTGCGTTTCAGCGACAGCCATCAAAAACTCTCCATCGTTTCAGAGTGCACTACCTCTCATGCGGTACAAACTGCCTCAGAATCTCCGACAGCGGAACAAGAGAGCACAGTAACAAACCGTAAAACTCAGTGTTGCAGCGAGCACACGACAGAGCGCGCGGAACATCTTGCATGAAAACAACCCGGCATGAAAGACAATCACCTAAATTTTAGATTTGACATTTTTTCACCATGCACAGCAACAACAACGACTTTATAGCAGAAGCCATAAGGCATTTAGCCTGCCCGACGTGCACAACAGATTGTGACTGTTCCGGTAATCACGAACAATTACTTCCCTCAATTGATAAAGTAAAAGAGATTGTTGAGCTGCTCCGCTCAATCATTTTCCCCGGCTATTACGGCGGACCGGTGCTGAACCACCGCTCGCTGCAACACTTTCTCGGGGTGCGTGTGGAAACGCTCTACACCGTGCTGACCGAGCAGGTGCACAGTGTGCAGCATATCAGTTGTGAACAATGTTGCAGCCAGAATGCAACAAACAATGCTGCTGAAACAGCCAAAGAGTTTGTGAACATGCTGCCAGAGATTCGCCGCAAGCTTTGCAGCGACGTGAACGCCATTTACGATGGCGACCCTGCCGCAAAAAATCATGGCGAGATCATCTTCTGCTACCCATCAATCAGGGCGATGATTAATTACCGTGCCGCACACGCGCTGCTCTCGCTCGGCGTGCCGCTCATTCCGCGCATCATTACGGAGATGGCGCACTCCGAAACCGGCATTGACATTCATCCGGGCGCTCATATTGGCGACTATTTCTGCATTGACCACGGCACCGGCGTTGTTATCGGCGAAACATGCATTATCGGCAACCATGTACGGCTCTATCAGGGTGTGACGCTGGGCGCGAAGAAATTTGAGCTTGATGATGAAGGTAATCCGGTAAAGAATCTGCCACGCCATCCGATTCTTGAGGATAATGTCGTGGTGTACTCGAATGCCAACATTCTTGGGAGAATCACCATCGGCAAAAACTCCATCATTGGCGGTAACGTCTGGCTGACGAGAAGCGTGCCGCCCGATTCGAGGGTGTTGCAGCAGAAAGCTGTTGAGAGTGTGTTCAGCGACGGGTTGGGGATTTGAGATTCAAAAACGTAACAAATTTTATTCAATTTATGATTGATACGCCCAAGTCACTTGGCAATCTTCGGCATCGTGCCGAACGACTCGCACAAATCAACGATACGCATATTGCAGAACTCACAGCCTTTGTTAATTGCCTCCGTAATGAGCGTGGCTGTGGAGATAAAGCCCCCTACTTCGACCCTGCTGACGGTGGCGTTGGGGCAGAGGTACTTTTTATTCTTGAAGCTCCCGGCAAAAAAGCAGTAGATAGCGGTTTTATTTCGTGCAATAACCCTGATGAGACTGCAAAAAACTGGCTTGAGTTAAACATTCAAGCTAAAATTCCTCGTAAACGCACTATTGCCTATAACATAGTGCCATGGTACATTGGATCGGATAATAAAATACGAAGTGCGAACTCGGATGACATTGAGCAAGGCTGGCCTTACTTGGTGCAACTCTTAACAATGCTTCCAAAGCTAAAAATCATAGTATTGATCGGCAAAAAAGCGCAACGTGTTGCTTCGCGACTCAGGGTTGTTCGCCCAGATCTTCGGATCATGGATTGTCCTCATCCAAGTCCACTGTATGTAAACAACAAACCCGAGAACCGCGATATTCTACTTTCTGCCCTTCGTAAAATAGCAACTGCTTTGGACTAAATTGATAATCATAAAAGCAGTAAACAACAACGCTCATCCACTTTTGAAACGACTGATAATCCGGAATAGTTATGGTAAAAAAGATCCTGATTCAGAAATAAAATATTCAGATTACAAACTTGCAAAAGGGTACAAAAAACTCCGGACTACATTTATCCGGAATGTAAAGGATTATATACTGATAACCTTTGCTGTTTTTTCCGCATCTTTCGGTTTTAAAGGTTTTCTGCTTACCAATCATTTCATTGATGGCGGCGTAACCGGTATTTCGTTGCTTGTATCCGCTTTATCAGGGATTCCACTTTATATATTGATTGTTTGCATTAACATTCC
>CAIQSY010000006.1 GCA_903874585.1 uncultured Chlorobiaceae bacterium
CAAACCCTTGGCAGAGCTGCGTGGTTAAACCACAGCCATGTTGGATGTGTTTGCGCTGGACGCGGCATTTGCCAGACCTGTTATGTCACCGTGCTTGAAGGAAATGATTGCCTTTCGCCGCTTTCGGAGGTCGAAAAAGCATTTTTGTCCGAACGCCAGATTCAGAGTGGTGGACGCCTTGCTTGCCAGACTCGTCTTGACCGTGACGGCACCGTCAGCATACTGTCGCGCCCGGAAGAGGTGCAGCGTCTGTTTCTGCACAATCTCACAGGGCTTTTTGCCTATGGCGCAACAATGGGCAAGGATACCGCATCACAAATTGTTCCGGGTATTCAAAATCTTGCAGGACGCATTTCCCGCGGCGAGGTTCATTCCATTGATGGTTCGGCATCCTGATTTTTTTTCGTATTTTTGCTCGTTGTTTCTATTTGTTAACCATATAACCAATAAGATATATGCGAGTAAAGAAAATAGCATCACTCCTTTTGCTGTCACTTGCTCTCCATGCCCAGCCCATGGCAGCATCTGAACATCATGCAGCAGCGTCGGTAGCTCCAGATCATGCACTGGAATTGCTGCTTGAAGGCAACAAAAAGTTTGCGCAACAGGGAATGGTCAAACATCTCGACCAAATGGCTTCTGTAAAGCGCCGCACTGAACTGGCAAAAGGTCAACAACCTTTTGCAGTTATTATAGCGTGCTCAGACTCTCGCGTTTCACCAGAAATACTTTTTAATAAAGGACTTGGCGAGATTTTTGTTATTCGTGTTGCAGGCAATATTGTTGGTCCACATGAACTTGGTTCGGTGGAATATGCTGTTGAGCATCTTGGCACAAAATTAGTGATGGTGCTTGGTCACGAACGTTGTGGCGCTGTAACGGCAACGTATAATGCGCATCTTGCTGGTAGTAAAGCGGAAGGCAATCTTGGTTCACTTGTAGAAGCGATTGATCCGGCAGTAACAACAACTCTTGCGAATGGTGCAAAGTGTCAAAAAGAGGAAATTATCGATCAGTGCATCCATGAAAATGTTCACTTTGTTGCTGCACAGATTGAAGCTCGTTCACCAATACTCAAGGAAGCTGTCGAAAAAGGATCCATCAAAATTGTCAAGGCGTATTATGACCTTGATAATGGAAAAGTGAGTATTTTCAAATGAGGTTGTAGTAACCGATAGAGTCAGATAATTCTGTGTATCAGAAAATATACAGGGTTATCTGTTTTTTTTATTACAATGCACAAGTGTTTTATAATATATATTATGTAAAGCAAGGTTATCGCAGACAACTTTCGATCTGGGAATCTTTGACTTCTCGACATTCCTCAATCTGGCAATGCTCCATGCTTTTGGCGCGCCACACTCTAAAACCCTGTTAGACTGGTAACTCAATAGGCTTCATTGAGGTTCCCGATCATCCACAACAGAAGTCGGGATAAATTTGAGGCATGGCAGCACACGTAGAGTACAGTCTTTGCTCATGCGGGTTCAGCGTTGCCACAAAAAACAAAAGGCAGGAATATTTTTCCTGCCTTTTGTTTTTTGTGTTCAGTTTCTGCCTGATATGGACTACTTACTTTTTATCAGGAACAGCACGCTCATCTTTCACCGCATAGTTGATCAGATAATCATAAAGTCTAATCAAACGGGAATTCTGATTGTTCTGATCAATCCAGTGACCAATCATACCAATGGTACGAGCCAGCACGAAGAAGCCATTCAGTGAGTATTCTGGGAAATCAAGATCCACAAGAATACAACCGATAGTGCCATCAACGTTCAGAATCAGATTATCCTTTTTCGCTGTTGTCACTTTTTCAACTTCAAGCGCATAATCGAGACATGGCGTATGAAGCGTTGTCTGACCTTTTACATACTCAACTAGATATTTTACACGTTTATCTGGATTTTTCAGGCTCTTGACACGATGCCCAATACCTGGAACAGGGCCAACATTCTGCTTCATCCAGCTCAAGAATCCTGGAATATCATTTGGATACTCCTTGACACCATATTTGAAGTATTTACCAGCATTGGTCACTGCACCACCAAAACGTGGTCCAATCATGGTCATACCTGCTGAAACAGCCTGCGGCAAATCAATACCTGCACAAGCACCAATAATTGCACCAAAGGCACCCGATACAGCAGGACCGTGATCCGCTGAAATCATAATAATACGCTTAATGATTTCGGACTCTTCGCGTGTAGGAAGTTTTTTATTCCAGAGAAGAGCAATAACATCTTCAATGCCATAGCCTTTCTCGCACAGCTCAGAAGCTGCATAACCAACATAACGAGGCTCTTCACCACGATCATCAGAAATGGTTGTACGAATCAGAGGCTCAACAATAACTTCACCCTGCCTCATAATCTCCTGAACGCTTGGAGGTAGTGTCGGCAGAAGCTTTTCATCAAGCTCTGGTTCTGGTTTAATAACACCACTCTGAAGCAACTCTTGATAAACCTGCTTGATAGATTTGCTTAAACCACCAAAGGTTTCAGGAACAACCGCTCCTGCTTCACGAAGAGCATTGATTTTGGAGCGGGCAGAGCCAAGACCTTTTTTGCCCTCTTTAGCGCCAGCATGGCCAAACTTCATTCCCTGCGGTAACACATCCTGACAGGTACCGCCAATTGAGGCAATCAGTTTGATCCGGCGTACTTCCTGACCGTACCATTCCGCAGCCTCTTCCTCAAGCGTTCCACCCACTTCACCAACAATCACGACCGCTTTTGTTTCCGGATCGTTCTCGAACATATTGAGGTATGTCACGAAATCTGTGCCAGGATAAGAGTCGCCACCAATAGCAACCGCTGATGTAATACCATCACCATTCTGGGCACAAAGCCACATAGCTTCGTTGGAGAGACCACCTGATTTGGTGATAACACCAAATGATCCTGGACGATAGAGATTGCAGAGTTTCAGATTTTTGTACTCACCACCAATAACACCTAAACGGCACTCCCCTGCCGACATAATGCCGATAGAAGATGGGCCATTTAAAATTTTGCCTTTTTCAAGGGCATACTTTCTGAGACGTTTGGCATCCTTTTCTGGCACACCTTCCGTGATCATGGTCACCAGCTTGATGCCCTTAGCGTCAAGGGCCTCCTTGGCCGACTGGTACGCTCTTGAAGCACCAATGTAGATCAGGACGGTATTGATTTGTGGATTCTCTTCGAGGGCTTTTTCAAGAGAAGCATAGACGGTAACGTTGTTCAGTTCACCGCCGCGATAAATCTCTTTTTGCTGACCCGCTTCTGGTGGATAAACAAATGCTTGTATGGTCAGCGGTCGATTGACCAGAAAGTCGAACTGGGCCATCCGCCTTGCAGCATTCACTCCAGCAACACCGCCAATGATGACCGCTCGTGTATCCCTGTTTGCTAAAATACTCACGATTCTTTACGGTTTAATAAGTTAAAAGTTTTTTCCTGGGGTTACTGCGATACTGCTCACCCTATGTATTCAAGGCAAGATCAACAATATCGGTCATCGGCATACTGCGATCATACACATGGATGTCAAAGCCCTCTTCCTGCAACTTTTTCATTGCCGCAAGTCCCTGAGCTTCATTTGGCCCACCACGTCTGACCCAAATGTGTACGTTTTCCAGATATCCCTTGGATTTACTCTCACGGAATCCATTAATAATTCCGCTGAACGTTGCCTTAACATCAGTAAAATTAGCAATAGCGCCACCAACAATAATATGTTTGATATTTGGCAATTTGCAGATGGTCTCAGTCAAAGCCTCTACTGCCCAGTCCGGTGGATCACCAGAGTATTCAGCATAGTTCGCAATAGAACCACCACGCGCAACAACTGCGTCAGAGTAGAAAACAGAAGCACCACCACCAGCAGTCAAGAGAGCGATATTACCACCAGGAACTTCAACTAATTTCACCGATCCTTTAATACGAGCGTCAATATCCATAATCTGCTGTTCAGCATCAGTAAATGGACGACCAATTTCCGATACCGGCTTAAAATCCCAGTCAGCATGACGGAAACGTGCATCCCAATCGACATTCATAACAGCATCAAGTGCAGCAAAACGCATGTCACTCTTACGAATAACTAATGGGTTAATTTCAATTGACTGCGCATCTTCGTTGTCAAAGCAGAGAATCAGACGAGAGGCAATTTTAGCAACACGTTCCGCGATTTCACCGACAAAGCCTGCCTTAAGGGCAGCTTCGGTAATGCGTTCAATACTTGGAGTTTCATCAATTGGAATAAAGAGACGTTGTACGGTATCCCAATTGTCTTCGATATCTACTCCTCCTTTATTGGAAAGGAGCAACTCGCTACCATCGCGGTTACCAGCAATGGAAAAATAGTACTCCTCGTCATGGTCGAGCATCTCCGCAACAATAACCTGACGCACAACAGATGTGCCAATTTCGCGTCCAATCATCTCTTTTGCAGCTTCAACAGCACCCTCAAGGTTGAGTCCAAGCTTTACAAGTCCAAGCTTGAATCGTCCGCCGATGGCTTCGTGAGCCTTCACAACGAGTTTTGATTCTCTCAGCCATTTATTAGCTTCCCCAAGGTGTGCAAGGCGTTCGGGATCCATGATAACAACATAATTAGGCACAGGAATGCCCCATTTGTTGAATAGTTTCATGGCTGGCCCTTCAAGTATCTTAGCCATACTATTGATTATTTGTATGTTAATGGGTAGAAACACATACACAGAAAAGTGTAAGATTTTAAGTTAGTTAAATTTCAGTTCCTTACAATAGCTTCATAAAAAAACAGGTTCAATGGTTGATTTTTTATTCTGGTGGCAGCATTTACCATCGCAAATGGATCCTGTTATTTTTTCTATAGGTTCATTTGCTGTGCGGTGGTATGGCATGATGTACATTATTGCGTTCAGTATCGTCTATCTTCTTACACAAGATCGCATTAAGAGTGAGCATCTTGCTTTTGACAAAGCCTTTGTCGGTGATGCTTTAACGTGGGCAATGGTTGGGGTGATTTTTGGTGGACGTCTTGGCTATATACTCTTTTATGGTTTTGACTCACTCCTTGCTGATCCTTTGGGAAGTCTGATTCCCTGGCACACATCAGCAAATGGATGCAGTTTTTCCGGTATTTCAGGAATGTCATATCATGGCGGTGTTATCGGAGTCATTATTGCTCTTTTAGTATTTACTCGCTCGCAGAAACAAGGATTTTTTGAGACGTTTGATCTCTTTATTCCCGCTATTCCTTTAGGATATACGTTTGGACGACTTGGAAATTTCATCAATGGCGAACTGTATGGACGAGTAACTGAAGCTGGAATCGGCATGTATTTTCCTTTTGCACCGACCTGCGAATTGCGCCACCCTTCTCAACTTTATGAAGCTTTTTTTGAAGGCATTGTGCTTTTTGCAGTACTCTGGTTCCTTCGCAAAAAATCGCCAGCACCAGGTTTCCTTTCGGCTGTTTATGTTTTTGGTTACGGCTTTGTCCGCTTTTTTATCGAGTATTTCCGAGAACCTGACGTCCAGCTCGGTTTTGTGTTCATGAACTTTTCAATGGGGCAGATTCTTTGTTTTATTATGATGATAGCCGGAGCTTGGCTGTTTGTAGCAACACAGAAAAAAGTATTATCTATGAAAAAATAATAAGCTCAACAAGAGATGTACAATCAAAATGTTTAGAAAGTCATCGAATATTTTTGTAATTTTTTTTACAATTTTGGAATTAATATACACGCCACGCATGTTACATGTTATAGAGCGACTCTGAAAAGTCATTTTGTTTCTGATTGTTTTTCAAGAGTTCTGCAGCTTTTTCATTGGATATCTATCAATTATGAAAAGGAGTCTCGTATTATGAAAAACATTATTACTGCAGTTTTTATCGCAATAATAACCCTCTGCATTAATACACAAGGTTATGCTGTACCTCTTCAAGGGATCATTATTACATCAACTGGCGAAACAATGCCTTTAGGCGGTAAAGCATGGTATTCAAGCTATATGAATTTGACTCCACCCCGAAGTTTTGTGCAAGGTGAGCAACTGAAAATAAAGTTACAAGGCAAAGCAAGGTGGGTCTATGTTCGATTATTACCAGAAGGCGCTGATGCAGCTACCCAAACTGGATTGATTGACCGTAGAATTACTGTTCCTCAACAAGGGATAATTACGATAACACTTGAAAATAATTACCCGAACATACAGCAAATATCAGTACACTCTGGTCATGAAGCATTTGAAAAACTACTTACTCCATTTAATGAAACTGTTGATATTGTCAGTATAAATTTGTTGACAGAATAGAAAAATATATTGTATGGGCACACTTGTCCATAAGACTCTTGAACATGATTTATCACTGATTTTTTTGTTGCAGACTACCCCGCTCTACACAGCGGGGTAGTTTGTTTTCGGTATAATTGACGCTACATCACTATGAGCCAAAAAGAACAATATCAAAATTTATGCTCTCCACTCAATCAGCGTTTACTCTATGCTGACAGTTCTTTCATCGATATTAATGGGTTTAATGTACACTACCGAATAGCTGGTAACGGAGAATCGCTTGTGGTATTACTGCATGGTAGCTTTTTAAGCATCCGCTCTTGGCGATCAGTATTTGATAGCTTGGCACAACATGCAACGGTTGTAGCGTTTGATCGACCGGCGTTTGGCTTTACCTCTCGCCCACTACCATCCAAAACCAATGGTGTCAGCTATACCCCTGAAACACAAAGTGACTTGATTATAGCATTGATCAAAAAACTTGGCTTCACAAAAGCAGTGCTCATTGGTAATTCAACAGGTGGAACACTTGCATTGTTAACAGCATTACGCCATCCGCAACATGTTGATGCGTTGGTACTTGCAGGCGCAATGATTTATAGCGGATATGCTACAAGTGAGATTCCTGCTGTTATGAAACCACTCATGCGAGCATTAACCCCACTTTTTTCTCGTTTAATGAAAATCCTTATTACACGGCTCTACGATGGCAATATTCGCGGTTTCTGGTATAACAAAAAGCGTTTGAGCAATGATGTTCTTGCTGAATTTCGCAGTGATTTGATGATTGGTGACTGGTCACGCACGTTCTGGGAGCTTTTTTTAGAAACGCATCATCTCCGATTGAATGAAAGACTTAAAACTATGTTTTCACCTGTTCTTGTTCTTACAGGAGAGCACGATTTAACCGTTAAGACTGAGGAAAGTATTCAACTTGCCCGTGAGCTGCAAAATGCTGAGTTCGTACAAATTCCTGATTGTGGGCATCTTCCGCAAGAAGAGCAACCGGAAGCTTTTGTACATGCTGTACTCGATTTTCTTGTTCGCTATAAAAAGAAAGTGTGACGACGTTCTCTTACTATTCTGGCACAAACAAACGAAGCCTACTTTGCAGCAGACTTCGTTTGTTTATGTATAGTGCTTTTATTGGAGGCGAAGAGCGGATTTGAACCGCTGTACAAGGTTTTGCAGACCTCTGCCTAACCACTCGGCCACTTCGCCATTTCAGGATGATGCTAAGGTAAGAAAAAAGTCTTTCTTTTACAAAGCAAACTTTGCTGGGAAGCACCAAAAGAAAAAAGGAGAGCCGCATTGCTGCGACTCCCCTTTTCAAACAAAACAACCACGGTGAACCTCGTCACGCTTAATCCACCTTAATCCTCATGGAGAAGAATGAGCGGTGTACGAAAACCAATGAAAGAGCAAAGAACACGGTAGCAAGGGTAAGCGCCAATTGCGGAGCAAGCTCGATTGCAAGTTCAATGGCAAGCAGACCAAACAGCGTGGTGAACTTGATGATCGGGTTCAACGCAACCGAAGAGGTATCCTTGAACGGATCACCAACAGTGTCGCCAACAATGGCTGCATCATGAAGTAGAGTGCCCTTGGCATGGAGTTCGGTTTCAACAATCTTCTTTGCATTATCCCATGCACCACCAGTATTTGCCATGAAAATTGCCTGGTAAAGTCCAAACAGCGCAATGGATATGAGGTAGCCAATAAAGAAGAATGAATCAAGACAGGCAAAAGCAAGCGTCGTGAAGAAGATGGTGAGGAAAAGATTGACCATACCCTTTTGCGCAAACTTTGTGCAGATTTCAACAACCTTCTTGCTATCCTCGGCAGAGGCTCTTTCAGCCCCACTATCAAGCTTGATGTTGTTCTTGATGAACTCAACGGCGTAGTAAGCGCCGGTGGTCACCGCGTTCATCGATGCTCCGGTAAACCAGTAGATAACTGCACCGCCCATCATCAGACCGAGCAGGAACGGTGGCGAAAGAATGGAGAGCTTTGCAATTGCTCCCGCGTCGGCAAGTCCGTTTGTTAGAATCATAATGATCGAAAAGATCATCGTTGTAGAACCAACGACAGCAGTACCGATCAGCACTGGTTTGGACGTTGCCTTGAAAGTGTTGCCTGCACCATCATTGGCTTCAAGATAATCTTTGGCATTGTCAAAATCAGGCTGGAAACCAAATTCGTTCTGGATCTCATTTTTGATGTTCGGAATTGTTTCGATAAGCGACAGCTCATAAACGGACTGTGCGTTGTCGGTCACCGGACCGTAAGAGTCAACCGCAATGGTCACCGGACCCATGCTCAAGAATCCGAAAGCAACCAGACCGAAGGCAAAGACCGAAGGAGCAAGCATCACAACTTGGTCAAGCCCGTTTGTCATCGTCGTAATACCTTGCATTGCCAGCATTTCAGGAGTAAGACCCAACGTGCTCAGTCCAAGAGTACTGAGACCATAAGCACCAGCCATCAACGAGACAATGGCAAGCCCCAACCAGTAAGCACTGAAATTACCGGCAACCAGACCAGCAAGAATGTTCAGGGCGGCGCCTCCCTCTTTGGAACACTGCACAACGTTACGGACGTGTGCACACTTTGTGGAGGTAAAGTGGTTCACCAGTTCAGGGATAAGTGCACCGGCAAGTGTTCCCAAGGCATTGATCGAAGCAAGTTTCCACCACATGGTACCATCTCCAAGAGTACCGATCATGTACCATGATGCAATGTAGGTGAGCACGATAGTGATCATTGAGGTAAGCCATACCAGAGTAAGCAGTGGTGCCTCAAAGTTCATCTCGTCAGCATTGGCATACCGCATTTTTGACCATGCCGCGTTCAGCCAATAGGAGAGTGAGCTTGCACAAATCATCATAAGTTGCAGAACGAAGAGCCAGACAAGCAGCTTGATCTGCACTTCAGGCGCCTTGATAGCAATCAGGATAAAGGAGATAAGAGCAACTCCAGTAACCCCATAGGTTTCAAAGCCATCAGCCGTAGGTCCAACGGAATCGCCAGCATTGTCACCAGCACAGTCAGCAATAACTCCTGGATTACGAGCATCATCTTCCTTGATCTTGAAGACAATCTTCATAAGATCGGAACCGATATCGGCAATTTTGGTGAAGATACCACCGGCAATACGGAGCACCGACGCACCGAGCGACTCACCAACGGCAAACCCGATAAAGCATGGACCAGCAAAGTCGGCAGGCACAAAGAGCAGAATACAGAGCATAACGAAGAGCTCCACGCTGATAAGCAGCATTCCGATACTCATTCCAGCTCTGAGCGGAATGGCATACGTTGGAAACGGCTTGCCACCAAGGCTGGCGAATGCTGTGCGTGAGTTGGCAAAGGTGTTGATCCTCATGCCGAACCATGCAACCGAATAACTTCCAAGAATACCGAAAAGACTCGCGGCAAGAATAGAGGCAACCTTGATGGTCTCGAGGTGGCGAAGCCCTCCAAAATAGGCAACAATAATGGAACCAATAAGCACCCAAAGAACAAGAATAAATTTACCCTGCGTTACAAGGTAGGTTTTACAGGTTTCGTAGATCAGCTCGCTGATCTCACGCATGGCATTGTGAACAGGAAGTTTTCGAATACCCATATACTGCACGATACCAAAAACCATGCCAAACAGGCATACGGCAAGACCCCACAGCAAGAGCGTATCACCGGGTATTCCTCCAAGAAAAGTTACCGAATGTAAATTCGGTAACACCAAATCGGCCTCGCTTGCCAGCGCATTTGGCGCCTGCAATAAAACTCCAAGGCCACCCAGAACTGAAACAGCTCTGGCCCACCATGTTACGTTGAACGGTTTTTTCATTGTTCTTTTTTTTTCACTGTTTTTCTTGACTAAAGAAAAAAAAGTTGCCAACAGAACGGTAACAAGGCACATTCCTGCTGACAACAGGAGCAAAAATAATTTGCAAAATTTTTCACAAATTTCAATAGATTTAACTTTTTGCTAAAACAACAAATGCACGCGTTTCATCCTTCTCCGTCCTTCAATAATGAACCCATCAGGAGAGCAAAAGAAGTGCGTTACCATCAACTCTCCTTTCTCTCTGCTACACAGTTCAATCCACTACACAATGCAGTCTTATAAAAACATCACTACTCTTCACTTTTATTTTGTTATTAGACCACCAAAACAATGAAACTTATTGCAGGTCTTGGTAATCCTGATGCCATTCATGTTGGCACTCGCCACAATGTTGGTTTTTCTGCTGTAGAACATCTCGCAAACAATTTTGGTGCAACGTTCAGTAAAGGGAAAGGGAAATTTCTCACTGCCAAAATCACGCATCGGCGGGAACCGATCATTCTCATTAAACCCATGACCTACATGAACTTGTCTGGGCATGCCGTGGTTGCAGCAATGAACTTCCACAAGCTTGTTCGTAACGAAGTGATGATTATTTGTGATGATCTCAACATTCCTCTCGGCACCATACGGTTACGCTCAAAAGGATCCGCAGGCGGTCAGAATGGCTTGAAACATATTATTGAATCACTTGGAAGCGATGAATTTGCGCGACTTAGAATAGGCATTCGCCCAGAAGATCAGGCGCTGAACTCTTTTTCATCGTTTGTGCTGGGAAAATTCAGTGCGGAGGAGAACAATGTTATCGAAAAAATGATTCCAGTATGTGGTGAAGCCGTACTCGACTTCGCCATCAACGGCATCGATCACGCCATGAATCACTACAATAAAGTAATCATTTAGCAGGCTGCAAACCGAATATTTTCAGGATTAGAATGCGTTGTTGCTGAGATTTTTTTCAGGAAGATAATGGCGCGGGCATTGAACTCACGCGGTTGATCAACATTGCAAACGTGACCGGAATTCTCTATCACCTCAAGCCACGAATTGGTGTGTTTTGTCACAATACATCGAACTGCGGGTAAAAACATGTGATCTTCATCACCCATGAGGTAAAGAGTCGGAATCGCAGTATTCTTCTCCTCAAAATACTTTAGCAAGGGAGTAATTTCGTAGGTAAGGGTAAACCAGCGCATAAACTCTTTCTGTGCAACCTTTTTGGCTTCATTGACAAAAAGCAGTCGCGACTTTTTATGACGCTCGCTCGGCATGATAATCCATGCAAAAAAGCGATACAGCCACATGTACGGCACAAAGCGTTTGAACATATTGCCAAGTGTAACAAGAACTTTTGCCCGGATATTCAGCCTTATAATCGCTCCTCCCATAATCATCGAAATTACTCTGCCCGGAGCAAGTTCACTGAGATTACGGATAAGAATAGTGCCAAGGGAAATGCCAATAAAGTGTGCTTGCTGAATGTTCAGCTCATCAAGCACATCAATAATATCACGGGTAATATCTTCAAAATCATAATGATGCGCACCTTTGGGAACAGCTATCCCTTTGGATTTACCATGCCCGCGAAGATCGACCAGCAAAACATTAAAATGCTTGATAAACTCCTTGATTTGCAAAAACCATATCGAAGAGCTGCCGCCCGCACCATGGACAAAAACAACCCATGGGGCTGAGGAATCATCTCGTTCGTATGTTTTGTAATGAAGCATTAACGGCAAAGCGTTTAAACGTTTAACATTCAAGTAAGCAAAACTAAATCAAAAACCAAAACGTTACACTTTTTTGATCATTGAAATTACTCGTGCAGGCGATAAAGACGCACCATCTCAAAAAGCGCAACTCCAGCAGCAACCGCAACATTCAGAGAGTGTTTTGTGCCGTATTGAGGAATTTCAAGCGCTGCATCACAGGAGTTAAGAAGTTCGGCATCAATTCCATCAACTTCATTACCAACAATAAGGCAGAGTGGAAAATCAGCATGCTGCAGTGCCGTATATGGCACACTATTGGCAGAAATTTCCAATGCGCAGAGTTTTACACCTCGCTCTTTGAGCTGCTTTATCGCTTCAAGCGGATCGGAATAATACTCCCAAGGAACAACATCTTGTGCGCCAAGCGCGGTTTTGTCGATCTCCTTTCGTGGTGGTATAGCTGTATAACCGCAAAGGATCATCTTTTCAATACCAGCAGCATCGGCAGTTCGGAACATGGCACCAACATTCCACATGCTGCGAATATTGTGAAGCAGCAAAATAATCGGATGCTTGGGTGCTGCCGAATACTCTTCGACGCGTAACCGATTCATTTCGCTGCCATGCAGTTTCCGGAACTCTGCCATAGGTTTAAAGAGCACTGAGTGCTGCAAGCAATTGCTGATTCTCCTCAATAAGGCCAACGTTAAAGCGCAGACAATTCTCCATAAGATGATAGCCAGAGACATTGCGAACCAGAATACCTGCACAATACAAACGCTCAAAAACATCTGAGGCATCAGGCACACGAACAATCAGGAAATTTGTATCACTCTCAAACACCTCAATCTTCTTAAGTGATGAAATCGCTGTGTAGAGCTTCTCCCGTTCATGGAGAATGTAGGCAACTGAATCGGTGACAAGTGAGTAATTCGCCAACACTTTGCGAAGCGTTATCTCCGCCAGACGGCTCGAGGCAAAAGGGATTTTAGGTTTAGCAATCTCCTGCATCAGCGCCGGATTGGCAATGGCAAAACCAATGCGAACGCCCGCAAGCGCAATTGCTTTCGACATGGTACGCAATACCATAAGATTTGGCAATTCATGAATTAGCTCAAGCAGTGAACGCTGCCGTGAAAACTCGATGTATGCTTCGTCAACCAGCACAAGAGCATCGGATGATTCAGCAATCAAGCGCACCTCTTCGAGAGAGAGGGATTTCGATGTCGGGTTATTGGGCGTCGAAATAACAATAAAATCAACCGACTCGTCACGTGCTGCACGAATAATAGCCTCAACATCAAAGTCAAGATTTGCATGCATCGGAACGCCAACAATCTGCGAATCGAGCAGCAGCGCTAATTTTTCGTACAGCGAAAATGATGGCTCAGGAATAAGCACTTTTCTACCGCGACCAAGGCAAGCAAGAAAAATGGTATAGAGCATCTCATTTGAACCATTGCTCATCATCACCATATCGGGCGAAATACCAAGAAAATTGGCATAAGCGTTCATTGCCTGATATGGAAGAATATCAGGATATCGATTCCATGGCTCCTTAATGAACTCCCCTACAATCTCCTCTTTCAGCCACATTGGCACATCAAAAGGGCTCTCATTTTGATTCAGCTTAATTTCAGCTTGCTGACCACCTTCAACCTTATATGGAGCAATATGTTGCAATGCTGGATTAACCATACGAGCAATCTCTCTTGTCATAGACTCTCTGTTATTATTACTTAAAATAAGTGTAAAAAAAGATATTTTCACTTCTTTCCTTTTCTTGCTATAAAAAAGCATCTTTTTCTAACAATTCATGAAAAAAAGCTGGACTATTCTCATTTTTTTTATACCTTAAAACAGGACAAAATAAATCCAACTTATGGGAGGATATTGATAATGACAAAAAAGAAAAAAACATCACGAGAGATAATGGATAACATATACAGTATTGCTTTTTGGATGACGGGCGATCATGCTGTTTGTTATAATCTTTTAAAAAAAACCTATCTCTATGCAGAACCGGGTAGTAACGAACAGGTTATGTTGAAGACATTTAGATATTGTTACGTTGAAGATTTCGGTCAAGAGGTCAACTCATGGTCCAGCGATGAAGCGAGCAACGACAACGTTATGCCGCTTGGTGATGGCTTGGAACAATCGGCAGCAGATATTAAAATTGCAGTACTCTTGTCTGAAATATCTGGTTTAACGCATCGGCAGATTGCGAAGGTTTTGGAACAAAAACTTGAAACTATCAGGCTATGGCTCTTTTGGGGAAGGAAAGTATTTGTTCACAATTATTTAATGCGCGAGTCGGCTTAAATCTAAGCACCACTGTTGCTGTATGTCTCACATTTTTCGAGTTCTATCCAAAAGACCATATTGAACAATCAGTATGGTCTTTTCTTTTTCTACACGCCTCTTTATATTGCTTGCACTTCTATCCACAGGGCTTAATAGCGTTAAACATGATTATTATTACTGGCGGAGCGGGATTTATCGGCAGCGCCATGTTGTGGGAACTTAACTGCATGGGCGAAGATAAGGTGATTATCGTCGATGAACTTGGTTCCACAACAACCCGCAAATGGCACAACCTCTCATGCCTCACGTTTACGGATTTTATTCCAAAAGATGATTTTCTTGACCTGCTTGAGCGTGGTGCGTTTGAGGGTGTCTCTGCCATTATCCACATGGGGGCAAACAGCTCAACCACGGAGGTTGATGCAGATCATTTGATGAGCAACAATTTCATCTACTCAAAAAGGATTGCGGCATACTGCATGGCGCACAACGTGCGATTCATTTACGCGTCAAGCGCTGCCACGTATGGTGATGGTGCTGAAGGCTATGCTGATGATATTCATGGACTTGGGGCTTTAAGACCTCTCAACATGTATGGTTACTCCAAGCATCTGTTTGACCGCTGGGCGCTGCGGAATGGCATCCTTAACCATGCAGCAGGATTGAAATTTTTTAATGTGTACGGACCGAATGAGTATCACAAAGAGGATATGAGCAGCGTCGTTTTCAAGTCGTTCCATCAAATTCGCGAGAAGGGCTTCGTGAAGCTGTTTCAATCGCACCGACCAGATTATCGGGATGGCGAGCAGTTACGGGATTTTGTGTACATCAAAGATTGTACTGCAATTATGGCGTGGCTGCTTGAGAATCCAGCAAGCGGGCTCTTTAACGTTGGCAGTGGCGCTGCACGAAGCTTCAAGGATTTAGCTACAGCAACCTTTACCGCAATGGGTAAAGAACCAGTCATTGAGTATATCCCAATGCCTGAAACATTACGTGACAAGTATCAGTATTACACCTGTGCTGATATTGCAAAACTGCGTATGGCAGGCTTCAGCAAACTCTCCACCTCACTTGAGGATGGCGTACGCGAATATGTGCAGCACTATCTCTCCAATGAGCGCCCAAATCTTACCTGTTCAACAACCATTTGATCAATGCCAAACCATCAGCTCCTTTGACCACCGAAAAAACTATCGATATTCAGGGCATTGAACCGGTAACGCTGTTCGGTACCTACGACTCACTCCTGAAAAAAATTAAAAACGAGTTTTCCGAAATACAAATCACTGCTCGCGGAACACAGATTATCCTCAGAGGCAATGCTGAAGGCGTGGCACTTCTTGAGCGAATTTTCAGTGAGATGATGCTCCTGGCAGAAAAACATGGTGAAGTGCGCGACCATGACCTTGATACGCTCATCAATCTTGGTCTCGCCAAAAGCCCATCACAAAAAGCAATCCATTATGGTGATGATGATGTCATTGTCGCTACACCGGATGCTACGGTAAAAGCTAAAACTGATGGGCAGCGTCGATTGGTCGCGGAAGCAAAACATAATGATATTGTATTTGCGATCGGGCCAGCGGGAACCGGTAAAACCTACACTGCCGTCGCTATTGCTGTTGCTGCATGGAAAGCCAAGCGTGTCAAACGGATTGTGCTTGCTCGGCCAGCCGTTGAAGCGGGCGAAAGCCTTGGGTTTTTACCCGGCGACCTTGCGCAGAAAATTGACCCCTATCTGAGGCCACTTTACGATGCACTGCAGGAGATGTTAAGCGTCGAAAAACTGAAAATGTTGCTGGAACAGCGGGTCATTGAAATTGTGCCACTTGCCTACATGCGTGGCAGAACTCTGAGCCACTCATTTATTATTCTCGATGAAGCACAAAACGCATCAAACAAGCAGATGAAAATGTGCCTTACACGACTGGGAATTAATTCAAAAGCAATTATTACCGGCGATGTTACCCAGATTGATTTACCCAACGAGGTTGATTCCGGACTGACAAACTCCCCTAAAATTCTGCATGATATCAAAGGTATCAGCTTTGTCTATCTTGATAAAACCGACGTAGTGCGTCATAAGCTTGTGCGTGATATTATCGATGCTTATGAACACCATGAACAGCCATAACGCAGGAATAAGCGCTGTACAACCGACAATGACAAGCATGGTAATTAATTCGCAAAAAAGCCGCTTCATGGAGAGTTCTGATCAATGAAAAAAAGATGCTCAAGCCATTGAGAGCTCTTCTTCTGCACGCTTCTCATCAACACGCTATAAATGATAAAACAGTTTTTTTGAGCTAAAAAAAAATCTCTTATATTGATCAAGTTTGACGGGAACAGTTCTTTTCTTTTTCTATATCTTTTCTTTTTTAAACTCTTTAAGCGAGGAAGTTACTATGGCACTTTACATTACCGACGAATGCACCTACTGTGGAGCTTGCGAACCAGAATGCCCAACAGGCGCAATCACTGCCGGTGATGACATTTATGTTATCAGCGCTGCAGCTTGCAACGAGTGTGTAGGTCATTCCGATGAGCCAAGCTGTGTTGTTGTCTGCCCAGCCGAGTGTATCGTTCAGGGATAAACATCTCAACAATGGAATTAAAAAAGCGGATGGTTACAAACCATCCGCTTTTTTAATGTATAGATTTCCGTGTGCATGCTCTTTCAGCTTCCAGAAAACAATATACTTGACTATGGTTATGATTGCTCCTCACGCTTTTTACTCTTTTTGAGTGACTTTGAAGCTGCTAATTCACGCTTCTTCTGCTTTGAGTCGGTAAGCTCTCTCTTTTTCGCTTTATTACTCTTTTTCAGCTCAGCCAGTGACTCTTTTTTCGATTGCTTATTTTTCTTCGATTCGGCTAGTACCTGCTTTTTTGACTTCTTATTCTTTTTCGACTCTGCTACTGCCTGTTTTTTCAACGTCTTATTTTTCTTCAGCTCCGCGAAAGACTCTTTTTTCGACCTCTTGTTGTTCTTTGATTCAGCAAGTGCCTGTTTTTTCAACTTTTTGTTCGCCTTTGTATCATCCTTGAGCATTGTCCTCTCTTTTCTCTTTTCTACCAATCGTTTATCTGCAAGAGCAAGAGACCTGTTCGCTGACTTTTCACGAACATTAGGAGTCAGAGATGTAATTTTTGGTTGTTCAGATTCTTTGAGCGCAAGCGATGGATTGGACGTAGAAGCACGAGTTGAGGCAACAACAAATGGTGCTGGGGTTGCAGTGGCAAAAGCCGTATCGAACATTTTTGATGCAATATCCCAACGGTTACGGGCGTTCATCATCACTAAAAGCACATCTTTATCATTTTTAATGGCTCGCGCAATTAAACAGCCGCCAGCTTTACGGGTATAGCCTGTTTTAATCCCGACAGTGTAAGGATATCGGTCAAGCATTTTGTTATGTGTTCTCAGCCAATAAACTTTGCCGGTTGCCTGTTCAGCAATAACAACTTTTTCAAGACGGGCAACTTGATTGAAGGTTGTATTTTGAATTGAATATTCAGTAAGACGCATAAGATCACCGGCGGTAGAGATATTGCCAGTAAAAGCACCTTGATCAAATCCTGCAGGATTGGTAAAATGCGAGTGTCGCATCCCAATCATTCGCGCCTTATTGTTCATTGCAGCAACAAACGATTCAACATTCCCGCCAAGATAGGTGGCTATCGCAAAAGCGGCATCATTGCTGGAACTCACCATTGCCGCTCTTACAAGATCAATCAGCTTGATACGATCACCCGCGTGAAAACCCGCTTTGGAGGGTTCAACCATGGTTGCCTCTTTGGTAATAACCACATCGTTATTGAGCTTGCCACTCTCAATAGCCATAATACAGGTAAGAATTTTGGTCAAACTTGCAGGAGCCACCTGCCGATCAATATCCTTTGCCATAAGCGGTGTCGGGCTTCCTATCTCTTTGACGAAATAGGATTGAATCGAGGCTTGAGATGGTAATGAGTCACTGCCAACTTTAGCGGACACCATGATTGGTACAATGAGCATTGCAGCCATAAGTGCTGCCAATAAAAGCAAAAACGGCAATGAGAAAAGCTTCCTGTGTGTACAGGAGACCTGTTTCCGGGCGCGGGTGATCGCGGAGAGCAGGATGTGGTGTTGCATAGCCAAAGTGTACTGTTTTCTGTAGTTGTCAACCGAGGGGAAGTCAATGATCTCAATAACGTCATCTGACAACACAAACTCAACTCTTGTATAACTTTTTTTCAAAAAAAATAGTGAGTCGATAATTTTTTCTGCTTTTACGATATCAGAGATGCACCTCAAATCGGATAAACTAATATGCGCTCTTTACCTATCCTGCCCTTTACACCACCGACAAAGCAAGATTGGAGAGCCGCATCATCCCCGTGCCGCCGGCCGCATGAGCAAGCGTACCAGCTCAAGATCCTCACATGTGTTAACTCCGGGATTATCAAGCAACGTTGTAACGCACTTGATGCGGAACCCATTTTCAAGCAAGCGAAGTTGTTCAAGGGATTCTGCCTCTTCAAGCATGGAGGGTGGAAGTGCTGCAAATTGCTGAAGCACATCAGCCTTGAAGGCGTAAAGCCCTATATGGCGATAGAACATTGTAGATGGGAGAAGGTTTCTCCGAAAAGGCATGGGGGTGCGGGAAAAGTAGAGCGCGTAACCCTGCTTATCCATCACAACTTTCACCAGATGAGGATCTTCAATCTGTACGCGATCGTCAGGATGCAGCGGAAATACCAGCGTTGAGCAGTCGGGGCAATCGGGAGAATTGGGAGCATGATCAGCAAG
>CAIQSY010000007.1 GCA_903874585.1 uncultured Chlorobiaceae bacterium
GAGCTTCCCGGAAGGTATTTATGACTGGTCTGTTTACGCATGGGCAACGGATGGATTGAAGCTGGTGTATGGACCAATGCAGTTCAAAATATGATCTTTTTATAACCATCTAATCGTGGGTGACGATGATGAAACGAAATAATTCCTTTACAAAAAGTGCTGCTTCAGCATCAACAATGTCCAGCGTCAGGAAGAGCCGTTTGTCGGCAGGTGTGCTTACAGCAGTAACGCTGTCGCTCTGGGCAGCGCCTCTGCAGCGCCTTGCAGCAGAAACGGTCAATGAAGCGCCAAACACAACGGTTGCCGTTCCCATTGTAGCTCCCGTTACTGCGCCAATTGCTGCGCCAGTTGAGCAGCAAAGCAGTAAGCTGCCTCCACGTGCGCAAGGCGTGACGCTTAAAGCCTTCCTTGGCGAGCTGATGGAGAAAAATCCTGAAATAAAAGCAAGACAGCTTGAGTGGCAGTCGAATGAAAAGATGGTGAACGCCTCCAGAGCTCTTTATGAGCCGATGTTGAAACTTTCAGCTTCACGTGAGGCTAACCATGTTTCCAACACAGCGCAAGAGTTCCTGCAGCGTAATAGTAGCGACAATGAATTTTCTGAGCGGAACAATCTTTTTAACACCACCGTTGAGGGGTTAACTCCTTTTGGTGGAACCTATAGTGTTGGTTCAGAAATCAAAGATCTTCGTAATAGTTTGCAGTCTGCCGGTTATAGTTCATACGGCTATCAAGATGATAATGAGTATGTCACCTTTGTTGGGGTGAATGTTACGCAGCCATTGCTGAAAGGTGCAGGGCAAAAAACCACCACCGCCAACATTCGTCTCTCGCGTGCCAATGCCGACATCGCTTACGAAGGCTATCGGCAGGCATCGGTCGAAACGATAGCGCGCGCCGTTCAGCTCTACTGGCAGTGCTATGGTGCGCAGGAGAAGCTGCAGATGCGCCAGCGTTCAGCGACTATTGCTGGTGAAATGCTGCAGCAGAACCAGAGCCGTTACGAGGCGGGCAAAGCAGATTACACCGCAGTCCTCGATGCCGAATCTGGACTTCGCTTGCGTCAGGCGCTGGTTGCCGCTGCTGAGCAGACAGAGTTAACCGCAACGCGCAATCTGCTCTCACTGCTTGGTGAATATGGCGCATCGCAACAGTCGGGTCAGCTTAAAGCAACCGATGTGCCTGATTGTCCACTCATTTCGGTTGATTATAGCCAGAGCCTCAGCAACGCTTACAGCAGCTATCCGCAATATCTCAGCGCCATCAAAACCGTAACGCTTGAGGAGACTCGCAGTGCTTATGCTAAAGATCAGCGCTTGCCGCAGCTCGACGTCAAAGGCAGTTACGGAGTGAACGGTCTCGCCTATTCACTTGGCAATTCGTTCGATCAGGCATTCAGTAATGATTATCTCTCATGGAGCCTTGGTCTTGAGTTCAAAATGCCACTGTTTGGCGACGATAAAAGCCGCAATGAAGCACATGCAGCTCGCTTGAAAAAAGAGCAGGCAGAGCAGCGTCTCTCTATGCAGAAGGTTGAACTTGCCAACCAGATGGAGATAGTTGCAGGTCTGGTGAGCCGCGTGTACAATCAGGTGCAGAATTATGAAAAAGTAGTTGCCCTGAATGCTGAACTTGTTCAGATTGAGGATTCGCGCTTTAAATTAGGCAAGAGTGATACGCGGATGATGCTTGAGCGTGAGGAGGATTATCTCAAAGTTCGCGAAAGCTTGCTCGACAGCCGACTTGCTTACCAGTATGCGCTGGTGAACCTCTATGCGCTTGATGGTACGTTGTTGCAGCGTTATGGATTGTCGCAGCAAGAGAAGACAACTCGATGATAGGGAATCGTTTATGCAAAAAGTGGCGCTCATGTCAATCGTTAATAAGAGACGTTTTTTATGAAAAGGAATATCATTATCGGTGCGGTTGCGCTGCTTTTACTTGTGTTTGTACTCGTTTTGTGGAACCCGTTCCAATCATCCACAAAAAATGGCAACGATAATCATCGAAAAGGATTGCCCTCAGCTCCGCCGGTTATCAAGGTGGATTCAATGCAAAGTGCGGCGCTTCAGCCGAGCGCTCCGGTCAGTGATTCTCCCAATGTTGTGTCGGGCGTTGTTGAACCATATCTCGATGTTACGTTGGGTCTTGTGGTGCAGGGCAGAGTTGATAAAATCATCTACGCTGAAGGTCGTAAAGTGCCGAAAGGCGCTGTTATTCTCGCCCTTGAAACTACCCAGGAGGAGCTTGAGGTTGCCCGTCGTAAACTGATATGGCAAAACCGTGCTGAACTGAAATCAGCGGAAGTTGCCGTGCGTACGCTCACCGGAAGTCTGGAATCAAACCGTCAATTGTACA
>CAIQSY010000008.1 GCA_903874585.1 uncultured Chlorobiaceae bacterium
AATTGTGCCGATATAACGAATCAACTGGCCATCGTCATCGTGCAGCGGCATACCGCGTGATATGAGCCAGCGCACCGAGCCGTCAGGGTGGCAGACGCGATATTCTGGTGATGCAGCACTGCCTTGAGCGACTGCTTCACGTACAATTTGGGAGGTTATTTCGCGGTCTTCAGGATGCACCGTTGTTACACAAAGATTGTGGCTCAAGGCGGCACTATTCACGGGTAATCCGTACAATGCCCATACTTGATCAGACCAGCTTATAGTGTCATTTGCCACATTCCACTCCCAGATGCCTGAACGGGCGGCTTCCAGTGCATAATTGAACCTTTTTTTGCTCTCGACAAGCTCATGTTCTACTCGTTTGCGTTCCGTGATATTGATGCCAACCGCAACAATGCTTGTCTTGCCATCAATGATAACCTGTTTAGCATGGATAAGCAGCCAGAGAGCATGTTCTCCGAATTGCGGAATAATTTTTATTTCGACGCTTTTTTCACAACCGGAACGAAGGGTGGTGAGAAATTTTTTTCTGACCGATACCATGTTGTCCGGGCATACAAATGAAAATGGATCAACATGGTGCATCTCATCTTCTGTTTTTCCGAAAATGATGTCGCGGGTGTAAGGGTTCCAGCCAATCAAACGACCGTCATTATCCAGAATAATGGCAAAACCCGGTATGGTTTCCAGTAACGTTTTGTGCAACGCAACGGTTTGACGCGATTGGGTTTCAAGACGTTTTTGCTCAGAAATATCTCGCATGGTGACGAACAACTGCGCAATCTTCTTTTCCGGTGAAAGCACAGGGTTGATGGTGATGCTCCAGATTCGACCGTCATGTTCATCTTCAAAAAAAGTGCCTTTCTCGGTGCAAATAACCTCATCGCACGTTTTTTTCCAGCGCTCTGCAAACTCATGCACGTGCTGATCGGTTGCCAGCAGCGTCTCCACCAGAGCACCGACGCACTCCTGCCGTTGCCGCCCTAATTGATTGGCAAATAAGGTATTCGTATGAAGAATAGCGCCTTTCAGATTGACGATAACGGCTGCATCAGGAAGCGATTCCAGCAATGCAATAACCTGTTCATTAACCTGATAATGAGGTGTTGTGTCCATTGATAGCGAAAAAATCAGTTTATGTCATCTGATGAAGCACGTGTTCGTACTCTCTGGCTGAAAAATATCCATCAAAAAAGCAGCCACGCTTGTAAATGAAGCGGTTGCTTACCTCTTGTTATTGCAGACTTTTTGGAACATCTTCAGCGCTGGAAATACCATTGCGTGAAGCGTCACTTCTTACTTTTTTGTATAAGAAGTGATAATAAGCAATGAGACGCACTTTATCAGTTCAATCAGATGTTTTTCTTTGCTATCAGGCGATTCCGTTTGCTGGCACGGTGCATCGCCCATTGCGTTCCTAAACCGCTTTCTGCTCTTATTTTCTCTGCGAAGAAGGCATCAAAGCGGTTATCGGAGCGGACGCAAAAAGATTACATGTATTTTATGCCAATCAACGTAGCGACAATCATCTGGTTGATGAGGAAGAGAAAGTTGTTGATCATTGAGAAGCGGAGAAAGGCGTTATGCTCATTAATCTCGCTTTTGCCAATGGCGTTTCCGAATCCATCGTCTATGGCAAGTTGCATGAATGAGAGTCCTTTGTGTGGATCGAGGTAGAGTTTTACTTGGATAACGATGTCAATCGCCAATGTCACCAGAACGAAATACATCATGCTGTGAAAACCCCAACTCCATGAAAGCCAGGCGAATACGGCAAAGACAAGGTCGACAATAATGAATGCAACGAGGAAAGTATTCTTTGCTCCAATCATAACGGTGAGCGATTTCATGCCACCTTTGGTATCGCCCTCCTGCGATTTGAAGTCATTCATAATAATCAGCGCCATGGCCATGAAGAAATTCAGTCCGGCGAGACAGATTACCTCCTGCCTGATTTCGCTGAAGAAGACGTTGGCTGAGAGCCAAGTTATTACTCCATAAGAGATTCCGACCGCAGGCGCCGATAAAAAAATATTCTTTTTCAGTTTAAGCGGTGGCGCGGAGTAAATGTAGCCAAGGAAAAGTCCTGCCATAAGCGAAGCGAAAAATATCCATCCTCGCTGACCACCAATGTGCATTGCAATGCCGCTGCCGAGCAAAATTGCAACGACAAGCACGATGCTCCAGTTCCAGAGCGCTTCGCGTTCGGTTAATCGACCGGAGGGAATCGGGCGCGTCGGTTCGTTAACGCGATCGAGTTCGAGATCGTAATAATCATTGACCGATTGGCTGAACCCGGTACCAAGAGGTCCGTAGATTATGAACAGGGTAAGCAGCAGCAGGTAGTCGTGCATACTTGCTTGCATCGCTCCAGAAGCCATAACCCCGCCAGCAAGGCATGGAAAAACACTTATCCATGTAATAGGATCAAGTATTTCAATATGTGCTCTGATTTTATCAATAAATCCTGTGCGCATTGCTCATTCTTGTTTTAACCAACATGAAGTACGGCGTTCAGTCAAGCTTTTTTTTGCCCTGTCCAATGAATTTGTTTAACACCATAACCAGAACAATGCCGCCGATAAAGAATGCAACAGGAGCAATAATCGTTGTATAATTGAATGCGGTCTGATTCATAAGAGCTTATAGTTATTGCCATTAAAACAGCTTAAAGAAACACCTCTGGTTTGAGCTGTTTGGTGAAATTGTGCATAGCGTAGTTCGCTAACCATATCCAGTTGAGCGGTTTTCCCTGCATTCGCTTAAGGATGGCTTTTTTCTTGTACACCTCTTGCTGCAGTTTGATGAAGTTGTCGAGCAATTTTTCACCCGACATGTTTTTTGGTTCAAACATGTAGTGATAGGTATCGTATTTGTCCCACTCAAAATGGCGGATTCGAGGTTTTATCTCTTCGAAATAAGGGGTTCCCGGAAAAGGTGTGACCAGTGAAAAGACAGGGAATTCAATCTTGTTCTCCATGATGAAGTCGTATGTGGCTTGAAAACTTTTTTCGTTGTCATCATCGAATCCAAACATAAAGTACGCTTGTATAGCTACGCTGTAATTATGAAGATTGCCCACCACGCTTGAATAATTCTGAATACGGTTGCTGCCTTTGTTCATGCTTTTAAGGGTGTCTGGATTGAGCGATTCGAAACCGATGCTCATCAAGTCGCATCCAGAACGTCCCGCAATTTCAGCTACTTCTGGTTTGTGGAGGAAGTTCATGGAGATATTTGCGTTCCAACGAACGCCAATTTTGGTCATCTCTTCAAGCAACTCAAGGAAGTATTGGGGACGGAAGCTGATATTGTCGTCCATGAATGAGAAGGTGACCTCCTTTTTGCCCATGCGTTCTTGATGATATTTCATTTCATCAAGAACCAGATCAATGTCGCGATAACGGAAACTCTTTCCATACACGGTGGGTGTGGTGCAGAAATTGCAACCCACAGGGCACCCTTTGGTTGCAAGAACCGGAATGCGTGAGCTATAACGTTTTGCGTTTTTTGAGTTTAAGGCATAGCTGAAATCCGGTCGTTGCATGGTGGTCATCGGCAGGAGTTCCGCTGCTCGATAAGATGACTTCATGGTGCCCCGCAAAATATCAGAAGCAAGTTCATTCCAGATTGATTCTATTTCACCGTAAATCACGCTTGTGCAGTGTTGCGTTGCTTCGTCGAGCAGCATGGTTGGGTGAACTCCGCCGAGCAAAACAATTTTATTCTGCGCTAAAGCGTTGTCGCCGATGCTGTAAGCTTTGTTCGCGTTGAGTGTGCGGGAGGTAATGCCAATGACGTCGTATCCTGAAAAATCTTCAGGAATCTTGTCGCCAGTGCGCTCATCAATAAGGGTGACATCAAAAAGCTTGCCGGCAAGTGTGGCGACCATAATCAGGTTCAGTGGCATGCTGACGGTTCCTGAATCCACCATGATGCTGGTGGAGCTTTTTGGCTGGATAAGGAGCCACTTTTTTTTGGTTGTCTGCTGCGTAGCGAGCCATTCAGGAGATTCAAGAGTGACATCGTTATGAGGATAAGTTATTCCTGTGGTGTTATGGTCGGTTGCCAGCATGCCTCTTTGATGAATAATTTATGTCTGAATACAGTGTTTGACTTCTTTTTGTTGGGTTATCCTGGAATTTTATTGCCCCACAAGGTGAAATTGTTTTCAACATCATCAGGTTTTTCGTCAATGACCGTATTCAGTATTGTTCGCAGCTCATTGGTGGAACAACTGAACCCTTTTGCTCCGATAATTTCCATGCGCTCTGCCATAGTGCTTGCGGCAACTATTTTGTCACGAAATTTTTTGTCAGCCTGAATGCTTTCAAGCAAAGCTGTTGTCTCTGCTGTTGTCATTTTCTTCTTGTTTAGTTGTTGAACTTCCTGTCGTGTCATTGTTGAAAATCCACAATGCACCCCATTGTGTGCTGGGAAAACATCAATGGTCTCTACCGTTTTGTTGTTGAGATGACGAGACTGTTCTGTTGGTTGCGCTTTTGTCGATCTCCCTATTGTAACGGGCAAACGTGAACTCAATGGTGGCTCTTTTGCTTCTTTTTTTAACCAACGCGAGGACATAATTACTTTATTTTTTTATACGAATAACTCGATTTTATACATCAAGCCACCACGCTTATTGATGTTTTATAATAAATTATAAGTATGAGTAAATACTTACTGCTCATTTGAAAAATATAGTATAATTTTTTGTTCTTAAATATTATAATTTTTAAATTCATACCATTTCTTATTTATTCTGTGGTATATCATGCTTTATTGATGATAAGCTTTTTTAGTAAATTGTTTTTTTAAAGCATTTTATATTTTTTTCTCTCGCACGGATCATTGCTCTGTGCATAATTTTCTATAAGATTTGGCGCTGCTCAATGTTATAGCCAAGACGTTGCTGAAGATGGTTGTGATTGTTGCTGTGGCAAAAAATCGCCGTGATTTAATACGTGTGAAAGCGCTTGTGGCTTGGATGTGCAGTGAGTAAGGTTTTCTTAGATGCGGTTAGTTTTTTCAACAACCAGATACCATTGATAATGATAAGAATGTTATGGCTGCAAGCTGTCAAAGGGGCATGGTCTTCATACATCAGGAGAATGAATAACAACATAAAGCCTCAAAGACTCGATGTTTATCTCAGTCAAAAAATTGATATGGGCATGACTCTTGAAGAGTTTGGTGAGATGGTTTTTATTGAAGGGTTTGCGGCTGGTGAAAAGTATTCCAAAACGTTGATGCGTGAGCATGGGGAGCATCAGCTCAACTGAATAAACATATTGATTCAGAAATTCTGCATAGGTTTTTTGGCAAGTCTTGCTGCTGTTATTATCCTTCAAGTGCAAAAAAATGATCGTTAAATCTTAATAAGAGAGGAGGTTTTTTATGGGTTTATCTAATCCTGTCGATATGGTAAAAACTACAGCAGGGGTTGCCGTCGGTACGGCTTTGATTGCTCCTGCTGCTCCGATTGTTGTTCCTGTTGTTATGCCTGTTGTTATGCCTGTTGTGCACGGTCTGGTTGGTATTGCTTTTTTTGGGGCTACTCTTTTTGCTGTTGGTTCGCTTGTGGTTAATGCGGCAGGAGCACTGAGCAACATCAATAATTCCATGAAGCACGACAGGTAAGCGGTTGCGTGTTTTTAGGAAAAAGTGATAAGTTATGCAAGCTGTGCAGGGAAGCGATTTAAGGGCACCTCTATTTATTCGTGAGTGATATATCTTTGGATTTTAGCTATGAGAAAAATCAACAAAATCCGATATTTTTTGATTTTTATACAATATAAATATCTCAAATATAGCGCATCAAGGTAGGGTTTTGACCATCAATTTTTTTACATGTATCCTATCTGAATAAATAGAGGTGCCCTTAAGTCATATTCCTATACGTAGAAAGGGCTACCTTTTCAGATAGCCCTTTCGTTCGGTTTCCTTTCCTTTTGTCGATTTTTATCCAATCAGCTCATTAAGGCTTTTGCAATTTTCGTCAACAATGGTGGCGGAGCGTTGCAGTCCGGCAAGTTCAGTGGCTGAGAGGTTGAGTTCAAGAATCTGCTCAATGCCATTTTTGCCAAGTTTGACAGGAACGCCGCAGAAGACATCCTCAATGCCGTACTGATTGTTGAGCAACGTGGTGCAAGGGAGAATGCGTTTGCGATCCTTGACGATTGCCTCAATCATCTCAACAGCCGAGGCTGCCGGAGCGTAGAAAGCTGAGCCGGTTTTGAGATAGTTGACAATTTCAATACCGCCATTTCTTGTGCGTTCAACAAGTGCATCAATTTTATCCTGTGGCAAAAGTTCGGTTAACGGTATGCCAGAAACGTTGGTATAATTGACAACCGGTACCATCGCATCGCCATGGCCACCAAGCACCAGAGCACTGATATCCTGCATGGAGACATTAAGTGCTTCAGCGATAAAGGTTTTGTACCGAGCTGTATCGAGCACTCCACCCATACCAATCACTCGCTCTTTTGGCAGACCACTCACCTTCCATGCGACATAGGTCATAATATCCACAGGATTAGAGACCATGACGATAATCGGATTTTTAGAGTATTTCATTACCTCGGTGGTAACACCTTTGATAATGGTGGCATTTTTCATTAAAAGGTCTTCCCGCGTCATTCCCGGCTTTCTTGCCAGACCGGCAGTAATCAGAATGATATCTGAATCAGCAGAGTCTTTGTAATCGTTGGAACCCCAGACGCAGGTGTCAAACAGCCCGACGGAACCTGATTCATACATATCAAGAGCCTTGCCCTGGGGGACGCCTTCCACAATATCAATGAGCACAACCTCTTTGGCGAGCTGTTTTTCCGCAATGCGAAGAGCTGCTGTAGCCCCGACATTTCCCGCTCCGATAACGGTGATTTTCATAATTCGATAAATATTTAAAGGTGTGAGGAGTTGTTATAGAGATATTTTTTTTCAATAAAAACCTGAAAAACATAATAAAAAAAGCCGACTCAAAACAAGACGGCTTTTTTATTAATAATGTATTCTGTGGTGATAAACACAAATCAGCAGGGGAGTATGTTGACCTGCTTTTTATTGTTGCGACCATTACGGAAAGTGACCGTGCCATCAACAAGAGCAAAAATCGTGTGGTCACGTCCCAAACCGGCATTAAGACCTGGCTTGATAACAGTTCCTCTCTGGCGGAGGATAATTGTGCCAGCAGCAACAGTAGAACCACCGGCTGCTTTTACACCAAGATATTTAGGGTTACTATCGCGACCGTTTTTTGTCGATCCGCCACCTTTTTTATGTGCCATAACTAAAAATTAACGAGTTATAAATCTTTGGTTCTGCTTACAACGAAACGACTTCAATCTGCGTCATCTGTTGACGATGTCCGTTTCTTGACTGATAGCGTTTTCTGCGTTTTTTCTTGAAGACGATAACCTTTGTATCTTTGACATGACCAAGAACTTTAGCCTGAACGGTACCATCGGTATTCAGGGTAGTGTTTTCTCCGTCGATCTGTGCCAGAGTTTTGATTGCTACGGTATCGCCAATTGCAGCTTTTTGTCTCGGGACGAAGAGCGTATCTCCTTGTCTTACAAGATATTGTTTGTCGGAAATCTTGATCAGCGCCTGCATTACAGATATATTTTAGTGATAAAGATTGGAAATATAGTATTTCTATTCTGAAAATCAAACAGGAGAAATGCTTCTCTGAGAATCACTTCGGCTACGCTCAGTGACCGATGTTCAGCATGGCAATAGTTTTCAGAGCAGGAAGAAGCTGATGAGCAGCACCAGTGCAAACATGGTGAGTGAAATGGTGAAGAGGCGGTACCAGCGTTTGTAATCGGTTACGGAGCAGGGGTAGTTCAGTTTGTGAATTGAGCGTTTGATGTAACCAATGGTTAAGAATACTTGAAGAGCGATGAGGGCGATTTTGACAAAAACCCAGAGCGTCCAGCCGTGATATAACGCTGCCAGCAGGATGCCGGTGATAATCGTTACTTTAAAGCCGGTGTCGGCAATTTTTGTTTCGAGTTTGATGTAGCGTTGGAGCAGGGCGGTATATTCGGTTGTGTTGCTTGCGTTGCCGGTGAGCTTATCTTCAATGGTTTTAAGAAAATAGATTGAGGCAAGCACTGAGCCGAACCATGCGGCGAATGAGGTGATGTGCAGAAACCGCAGCAGGGTATGAAGAATTTCCATAGTTTCGGTCGGGTGAAATTTTCTCAAATTTTCTCGAAACATACCGTTTCTTGTTTCGCTTGTCAAGGCGGTAACGCACAATTCCTGCTCTTGTTTATTCCATTGTGCTGGAGTAGCTTCATCCGCACGAAAAGAATTCCAATCACGACATTATGAGCAAAGACGAGGGGAAGGTACAGAAAGAGCACTCTCCAATGATGCGGCAGTATCTTGAGGTGAAGGAGCGTTATCCTGATTTTGTGCTGCTTTTCAGGGTCGGCGACTTTTACGAAACTTTTTTTGATGACGCGATTACGGTCTCTTCGGCGCTGAATATTGTGCTGACGAAGCGGACGGTGGATATTCCCATGGCGGGCTTTCCCTTTCATGCAAGCGAAGGGTACATTGCCAAGCTGGTGAAAAAAGGGTTTAAGGTGGCGGTGTGCGATCAGGTTGAAGATCCCGCTGATGCCAAAGGCATTGTGCGCCGCGAGATTACCGACATTATTACGCCGGGCGTGACGTATAGCGACAAGCTGCTCGACGATCGCCATAACAACTATCTCTCGGCAGTAGCTTTCTTGAAAGATGGACGAACGCTTTTGGCGGGTGTTGCTTTTCTTGATGTTACAACGGCGGAGTTCAAGATGGTGTCGTTGCAGCCGGAAGAGCTGAAGGACTTTCTGCTTGCCCTCCATCCTTCGGAAATTCTGATCTCCTCTGCTGAACGGGAGCGTTCGGAGCTGTTAAAAAAATCGTTACCTGCTGAAATGCTGGTGAGTGAGCTGGAGTCGTGGATGTTCAGCGAGGAGCAGGCGCAGGAGGTGCTTTCGCGGCAGTTTAAAACGCATTCGCTGAAAGGCTTTGGTATTGAGGGCAACCGCGCGGGGCGGATTGCGGCTGGTGTTGTGCTGCAATATTTGGAGGAGACGCGGCAGAATAAGCTGAGCTACATTACGCGCATTGGGGAGCTGCATCATGCTGAGTATATGACGCTCGACCAGCAGACCAAACGCAATCTGGAGATTATCTCCTCCATGCAGGAGGGAACGCTGAACGGAAGTCTGCTGCACGTGATGGATCGTACCCGCAACCCGATGGGTGCACGGCTGATTCGCCGATGGCTGCAACGTCCGCTGAAGCAGGTAGCTGCAATTCGGTTGCGGCTTGACGCTGTTGAGGAGCTGACCCGCAATCCGGCAATACGCGATGGTCTTGGCGAGCAGCTTGCCGCCATGAACGACCTCGAACGTGCGCTTGCCCGCATTGCGACGTTCCGCACCTTGCCGCGCGAAGTTCGCCAGCTTGGGTTGTCGCTCTTCTGCATTCCCAAATTGCAAGAGCTGCTTGCCGATGCGTCGTCCGCCCAACTGCAGACGCTCTCTGCTCAACTTCGTCCATTACCTGAACTTGCGGCGCAAATTGAGGAGGCAATTGATCCCGAATCAGGCGCTGCCATGCGTGATGGCGGCTACATTCGCACTGGCTACAACGCCGAGCTTGATGATCTCCGCTCTGTGGCCTCCACCGCTAAAGATCGGCTTTTGCAGATTCAGCAGGAGGAGCGGGCAGCTACCACCATATCATCGCTCAAGGTGAGTTTCAATAAAGTGTTTGGCTACTACATCGAAATCAGTCGAGCCAACAGCGACAAGGTTCCCGCTTATTACGAGAAAAAACAGACGCTGGTGAATGCCGAGCGCTACACTATTCCCGCGTTGAAGGAGTATGAGGAGAAAATTCTCAATGCCGAAGAGAAAAGCCTCGTGCTTGAAGCGCAGCTTTTTCACAACCTTTGCCAGCTCATTGCCGACAAGGCGTCGGAGATTCAGCACAATGCAGCGCTCATTGCCGAGCTTGATGCGCTCTGCTCCTTTGCGCTTGCGGCGGTGGAATTTGGCTACTGCAAACCAGTAATGAGTGACGATGAATCGCTTGTTATTGTTAATGGGCGCCATCCCGTGCTTGAAAGGATGATGAGCGTTGAGGAGCCTTATGTGCCGAACGATTGCCATTTCGATGAGAAGCAGAAGATGCTGATGATAACCGGTCCGAATATGGCGGGTAAAAGTTCATTTTTACGCCAGACAGGGTTGATTGTGCTGCTTGCGCAGGCGGGGAGTTTTGTGCCGGCGGAGCGTGCCGAAATTGGGCTGGTTGACCGAATTTTTACCCGCGTTGGCGCTTCTGACAATCTCGCATCCGGCGAGAGCACTTTTCTTGTTGAGATGAATGAAGCGGCAAGCATTCTCAATAATGCCACGTCGCGCAGCTTGCTGTTGCTTGACGAAATTGGGCGTGGCACCAGCACGTTCGATGGCATGTCAATCGCCTGGTCAATGTGCGAATATATATGCCGAACCATCGGCGCAAAGACGCTGTTTGCAACGCATTACCATGAGCTTGCGGAGCTTGAGAGCCGCTTGCCCAGCGTGGTGAATTACAACGCCACCGTTATTGAAACCGCCGATAAAGTGATTTTTCTGCGGAAGATTATTCGCGGTTCTACCGACAACAGCTACGGCATTGAGGTAGCAAAAATGGCAGGAATGCCCGCCGCGGTGATTACCCGTGCAAAGGAGATTCTTGCCGGCATGGAGAAGCGCGATATTGAGATTCCTCATCACCGACCACCAACCATTAAAAGTATGCAGATCAGCCTTTTTGAAGAGGCGGATAACCAGCTTCGCAGCGCAATTGAAGCGCTTGATCTCGACCGACTGACGCCATTCGATGCTCTGCTTGAGCTGAAAAAATTACAGGAGCTTGCACGAAACGGGGTAAGCTATTGATCGATGATTATGAATTATGAATTATGGATTAGGGATTGATTCTACGAAAAAATTAAACGTTAGATAAATGCACACACGGTGCTTTTGATAGGTAATCTATGGCTGTTGAGAAAAAAGTACTGTTGATTTTTATTCAAGCTGATAGCGGTGTTGATGGAGCCTCTTCCCTTGAAGGCGCCTCAGCCAAACGCAACATCTTCAGCTCAATGAAAGACTCCGCGTTGAGCAACATTATCCGGCGTGCACAATTTGCCATTCCGCCGCTTGCGCTGATGATTCTCAGCTCGCAAAAAGTGGCGGGCGTGAGCCAGACCATCTGCGATTTACGTTTTGAGAAGTTGCCGCTCCATGAGCATTGGGAT
>CAIQSY010000009.1 GCA_903874585.1 uncultured Chlorobiaceae bacterium
GGCGAACGCTATTGGTGCAAGAGGCTCAGGAAGGTCAATTGCCCAGCGCAAGCCGTGGTAATTCTCGTCGGGCTCGGTAAAGAGTGGATGGTGTCCGCTATTCCAGTTGAACCGTCCAGCGTCGGTAACACTGCCACCAATGGCTGCACCGTGACCACCAAGCCATTTGGTAACCGAGTTGATAACAATATCCGCGCCAAGCTCAATGGTTCTGAGCAGGTAAGGCGTGGTGAAGGTGCCATCCACAATCAGCGGCAAACCGTTGCGATGTGCTACCTCCGCAACAGCTCGGACATCGGTGTAGTCGAGTGCTGGATTGCCGATGGTTTCAATATAGAGCGCTCTGGTTTTTTCGGTGATTGCCGCTTCAAAATTGGCAGGATCTTTGGGATCAACAAAGGTAACGTTGATGCCTAATTTCGGGAGAATAGCATCGAACTGTGTATAGCTGCCGCCGTAGAGATTGTTGGCTGAAACAATATTGTCGCCAGCTTCAGCAAGAGTAATAATGGTGTTGAAAATAGCCGCAGTGCCCGATGCTACGGCAACCGAAGCCGCGCCACCCTCAAGCTGCGTTATCCGTTGCTCAAGCGTATCGGTGGTGGGGTTCATCAGCCGTGTATAGATGTTGCCAAGCTCTTTGAGCGCAAAAAGATTTGATGCGTGTTCGGTGTTTTTGAAAAGATAAGATGTGGTGCGATAGACGGCTACTCCACGCGAGAGTGTTTCGTCAACTGGCTGACCCGCATGAAGGGCAAGCGTTTCAAAGCGATAGTGTTCTGAGTTCATCGGGGTACTCTCCTTTTTTGTTGTTATCTGTTTGATTGTTTGGTACTGTAATTTTGCTGATTTGCATTACTGCAACTTTCCTGAAATTTTGAAGCGCTGCAGATTGAACTGGTAAAAGAGAAAGCAGCCGAAGCAGAAGCCTGAGAGTGCAATGGTGGCAGCAACGGCAACGACGCCCGAAAAGATCCACCCAATCAGAGACGCCCCTGAAAGAAACGAAATCTGAGCGATGCCAAGCAGAATGGCTGCGATAGAGTTATTGAACCGCATGAGTCTCGGATCTTCAGTTTTGGCATTAAGATTTTGTTTTGCAAACAGGTACGATCCGATAAATAAAATGAGACTCCCTTTTCTGCCGAACAGTGCCGCTGACAAGATTATAATAAAAAGGACAGTTGTCACAATTGGTTGCTGAAGTAATAAAGCCGATACAATACCCACAAGAAGTACTGTACGGTTGAGGTTGACAATCGGTAACGGTATTCCTGCGTTGGTGGTCTTGACTGTTGATGATGATGTTGACATGATTGTTTTTGTCTTTTGTTATTGATAATCAGGTTAAAAATAAAAAAGCCAGCTCTGACACTCAGAACCGGCTTGTAATATGTTGTACACCTCATAAAAATCATAAGAGTCACAAACTAATCCCCGATATCCCTGTGTCATAATGACGATGGAATCTGCAACAGCAGTTCATCGAAAAGGTTGTAGAGCTCGTTGATTTCATAATGCTTCTGTTTTATTGTTAACGATTGTTAACCATTTTTTTGATTTTTTCCAAAAAAAACTGGATTTTTTTAAGCCATAATCAAATTTTGCTTGAAATAAATTGCTGCACAAACCATGCGTTCTTATCCGACTTATAACCTTTGTTTGTTTGTTTAAAGATAGAAGTTTTCTGTTATATTCCTGAATATCGCATACTTGATACTTGCCCTTTTGACAGCTTGCCATAATTTCGGAATATCAGCTCAAAACATCTACACACTATGAAGTCTCGGAGATATACAAAAAAGAGAGACGTCGAGCAGCAACATGTTGCCTCATTTAAACAAGTCGATGTCTCAACGGTAGAGACGTTGCGTTCTGCAATTGCTTTGCATCATCAAGGCGCATTGGATGAGGCAGCGGCACTCTACACCAAGATTCTTGAACTGCAGCCAGATAACGTTGAGGCAATTCAGCTTTTAGCGACCATCGCGTTGCAGCAAAAGAATTTTGCTGATGCTGTTGTGTTCTTTGAGCGTGCTCTTGTTCTTAATCCCGACGATGAAACGTTCCTCAACAACCTTGGCGTTGCGTTGCATCAGTTGACTTGTTATGAGGAGGCACTGCTTCCTTATAATAAAGCGATTGCGTGCAAGCTCGATTATGTGGAAGCCTACTTTAATCGTGGTAACACGCTGCTGGCATTAAATCGTTATAGCGATGCTCTCCAGAGTTATCAAAAAGCAGTTGAGTATAAACCCGATTACGCTGAAGCACATTATAATTGCGCTATAGTACTCGACATGTTGAAACGACATGATGAGGCGTTGCAAAGTTACGATAAAGCCATTGCGGTTGCTCCTGCTTATACGGAGGCATATTATAATCGCGGTATTGTGCTGCACGAGTTACGTCGTTTTCAAGAGGCAGTACAGAGTTATGATCAAGCAATAGCACTCAACGCCAATTATGCAGAGGCTTATTGCAATCGTGGCAATGCGTTGTTCGCTTTGCAGCGTTACGATGAGTCGCTGACGAATTATCATCAAGCCTTGGCGATTAAGCATCATTATCCTGAAGCTTATGCAAATCGCAAAAAGTTGCAGCAATTGCTCAATCGTCAGGCTCAAATGGCGCTGAGCGCACCACAGGAGAGTGTCGCAGAATCGCCAGAGCCAGCTCCTCCAGCGAAGCCAGTGCCAGCTAAAAAAGCTGCGGTGGATTTTAAGACAGTTCTTACGCTGAAAAATCTCTTTTCGGTTCCGGGTATTATCTTATTAATCGTCTCCGTTTTCTGTTTCACCCCATGGGCATCTCCTCCTCTCGCACTTTTACTGGGCTTGATTGCAGCTCAACTGTTCGACCACCCCTTCATGCACCTTGGGCATAAAGTTTCATCACTGCTTTTGAAAGCCTCTGTTGTGGGATTGGGTTTTGGTATCAATTTTGAAAGTGCGGTGAAAGCTGGAAATGACGGTTTACTCTTTACGATTATTTCGATATTTGGTACACTATTGGTTGGCTACCTTTTAGGCAAACTCTTCAAGGTTGATCAAAAAACATCGTACTTGATCTCATCCGGTACCGCAATCTGTGGAGGCAGTGCTATTGCTGCCATTGCTCCCGTGATTGATGCCGATGAAAATCAAGTCTCATTAGCGCTTGGAACAGTCTTTATTCTTAATGCGGTCGCTCTTTTCCTCTTTCCAGAAATTGGAAAAATGCTGCACATGACGCAGCATCAATTTGGCTTATGGGCGGCGATTGCTATCCACGATACGAGTTCAGTCGTTGGCGCCGCAGCAAAATATGGCCATGAATCGCTGCTGATTGCGACAACCGTCAAGCTGGCACGTTCACTCTGGATTTTGCCGATGGCAATTCTCAGCTCTCTGTTTTTTAAGCAGAAAATCAATCAGCTTAAAGCGCCCTGGTTTATCGCTTTTTTTGTTGGAGCAACGCTCTTTCATACCTATCTGCCACAAACGCAGCCATTTACAGCACCTCTTGTTCCTCTTTCAAAATCAGGCCTTACGCTTACCCTTTTCATGATTGGTACAGGGTTGTCGATCAAAGTGCTGAAAAAGGTTGGTCCTCGTCCATTGATACAAGGCATTCTGACATGGGTTGCCATTTCAGTGATGACCTTAATTATGATTATGAAAGTGGCTTCGTAACGGATCATTCATACGGAAAAGCGATACTAAAAAAGCCAGCTCTGCTCTACCACAGAACTGGCTTTTTCTTTGTTGATCAAACACCAAAACGACAATCTCTTTGCGGCCTCACTCTTGTCAGCTCACCCCAATAATAACGCTTGATGCTTTAAAGGCAACGCAAGCGTGACCACCCTCCTGCAGAGCCATTTTTTCTGAACTGCCATGTGTAATAACGGCAGAAATAACATTGCCCCCACCAATTTCAACATCAACCTCAGTACTGACTGGTCCTTCAATAAGCTTGCTGATAATACCGGGCATAATATTACGTGTACTTATTTTTGCATCGTGAAGCTCCTGGCCGATAATGATGGAGCTTGCCTTGATGATGGCATAAGCATTCATGCCCTCTTTCAGTCCGAGGTTATCCACCGACCCGTTGGTGATGATCGAGACAATCCGGCTGCCGCCATTGAGCAGAAGAACGACTTCAGCATTGACTGCCCCTATGATAATTTTCTCGATGGTACCCGAAAAAATGTTACGTGCACTGATTTTCATAGCTATTTTTTTGAGAAATTGATAAAGATGGTTGTTGTCTCCGAGGCGATCTCCGAGATTCTGCAGAAACTTCCGGTGCTCTTCCTGAACAATACGAAACTGTTCAATAACTTTTTTTCCCTCTTTGGTCAGCATGGTGCCGCCGCCACCTTTTCCGCCCGTTACGCGGTCAACCAGAGGTTTTTCGGAGAGGTTGTTCATCATATTCACGAGGTGCCACGCCGTTTTGTAGCTTATATCAACCGCTTTTGCCGCACTGCTGATCGAACCAAGCTCATCAATTTTTTCCAGCAGGGCAATTCGGTCACCGCCTAAAAATCGGTGCTCTGCTTTCTGGAACCAAACGGAGCCATCAAGGTCGATTGACTGTTTACTGCATGTCATTCTGATTCTCCAGCTTTGGTTATGAAAACACTCAAATTCAAAGATAACATGTTTTTTGCCGGATTTATATCCACCAGCACACTGCTCTTGGGGTACGACAATATCAATCATGCAAAACAGGCATAGAGAAAACAAAACCTAAAACGAAAATGCCTCGGAAACAGTCCAGAGCCTCGTTGTCAACCAGGAAAAGGCCTGTTTATTATGCTTCCCTTTGCATGTTAGTTTCAGTACCACTGGATTCGGTGTAACGGGTTTTTCTCTATCCATTTATGAATGATCTCTATAAGCTCAACTTCCGAACCGTTTTTGCACAATGTATCAATCAGTCTTTTAAGCTGCTGTCCGCCAAGCAGCGGATGAGTAGCGCCGAAATTAAGATTGCCGCCGCCAACAGCCATAACGTTCTTGTTCATTTCTGTAAGATAGGTAACCGTACTCTGTGTTGTTGCTGACTTACCGATCCAATCCTTTCCGCAAATAGCTCTGTTTTTCATGGACGTTTCTGTTCAGGTTTTTATTGTATTCAGAAATTTATCTGCTCAATCCTGAAGAATCACCCTATTCTATGGCAAGAAACGTGCCGCGATGGTTGTTTTATGCTCATAAGCGAAAGATATAAAGAGCATAATCCATTTTATAAAAAAGAGTTATTTCATTTTATGGTAACCTTGTTTTTTTATTGTACGGCTTGAATATTGGTGGTCATACCCAATTTCTTTGTAGCAAATGGCAACAATTGGGGAGAAAATTCAAAACAATCTACATTTCTGTGGTTTGCTTGACGATAATAAACCCCTGAACCGCTGTAAGTTAAATCTCTATGGGTCATATTCCCTGCCTCTTGAGGCGTAAAGTATGATAGAGTTGTCTTCAAAATACCCCGCTGCTTGCGGCGGGGTTCTTTATTTGGACGTCTCTGTTCAGATAAACCCTCAATCTGAAGATTCAGCGAAGCTTTCTGAATGACGAGGCTTTGATTCCGGCAAAAAGGGTAGAGCCGTGCGTAATATTGAGTTCATCTGCGGCAGCACGGACAATTTCTGCAACAAGTTTTGTACCATGTGCGGAGAGAACAACGCCGACTTTTCCGTCCGAATAGAACATTTCTGTGACTTTTCTCCATTATAACTTTATAACAATTGGATTAAAGGCTTTCGAGGCAACAAGCACCTCATCGCCGACTTTGAGTGTTTCGATATCGCTTTCACTTAAAACCACCTCAACCAGCTCATTGCCAGCGCCGATGACAGCCAGATAGATGCAGTCCACTTTACGGATGCTCAGAATCGTGCTTGCAAAGGAAAATTTGTTCGAGGTAATTTTGTCAAAAAAAACTTCCCGAGGAGTTCCGTTTCGGGTGATTGTACCTCGATCAATTAACGCAACCGTATCAGAAAGTTTAAAGACCTCCTGTTTGTCGTGTGAAACAAGAATGGTTGTCAGCTTGAAGCGTTTGTGAAACTTTAGAATTTCATTCTGCAGCTTGTTACGGGTCTGTTGATCCAAAGCGGAAAGCGGTTCATCAAGCAGCAGAATTTCAGGTTCTCGAAGAATGGCTCGTGCAAGCGCAACTCTCTGTTGTTGTCCTCCTGAAAGTGTTGACGGAAATCGGTTACTGAGCGCAGCAAGACCGGTGAGTTCAAGCAATTCTTTCACCTTTTGCTCATTGTTCGATTCCTGGGCAAATCGCAGGTTTTCCCTGACGGTCATCGTCGGAAAGAGGGCGTAGTCCTGAAACACCAGACCTACCTTTCTTTTTTGTGGAGACAGGTTGATGTTGGCGCTGCTGTCGAACCATGTTTTGCCGTTTACTTTGATGTAGCCGCTGTCGGGCTTTGCCAGGCCAGCCAGCATACGTAAAAGTGTGGTTTTCCCGCTGCCCGATTTTCCATAGAGGGTCAACAGATTTTCTGACGGCAACACAAAATCTACTGAAAGATTAAAAGGGCCATCAGCACCAGCCAGAGTTTTCTGGACAGAGAGTTGGATCATCGAATATCAAGCTTTTTGTTGACAAGATAGACTGTCAACAGAATCATAAAAGAAAAGGCAAAGAGAATCGCTGAATAAATGTGCGCAGAGTTGTAATCAAGCGATTCGACAAGATCGTATATGGCAATCGACGCTACTTTGGTTTTGCCTTCAATGCTTCCCCCTATCATCAGTACCACCCCAAATTCACCAACGGTATGGGCAAACGCAAGAACACCACCGGTCAAGATCGAACTTTTCATTGCTGGCAGAATAACTTTTATGAGTGTCTCCAATGTTGATTTTCCCAGGCTGTAACTCGCTTCACTGAGGTTTCGAGGTATTGCGTTGAAGCCTGCCTGCAGCGGATGGACCATGAATGGAAAACTGAAAATCACCGAGCCGAACACAAGACCATCAAAACTGAAGGCAAGCTGATGGTCGAATGCTTTTTCCCACAGACCTCCAAGCCAGCCCTGTCGGCTGAATGCCAGAAGAAAATAAAAGCCAAGTACCGAAGGTGGAAGCACCAGCGGCAGTGCAAGCACCGCTTCAAGCACCGGTTTCAGCCGCATCCGGCTTTGCGACAGAAACCAGGCAACAGGCAGCCCGACAACGTACAGGATTGCGGTTGTCAGCCCTGCCAGTTTAAGGGTGAGTATGAGTGGTTCAGGATTAATCATCTCGGTGTGCCTCCAATGAAATCTGACTTGCCTTGATCAAGACAGTTATTTTATCATTTTTCTGTAATTCGAGCCGTTTCAGTGCATCTGTCGTGATAATACTGACCACGTTTCCCGCCATGCAGTGCAAGCTCACGTTGGCAAGAATAGTGCCAGCCCGAATCTCCGTAACAGTTGCCTTAAAGTGATTATTGATGCTGATCTCCCCTGTGAGGTTTTTTGCCAGCATGACCTCTGTCTCCTTGAAGAGTACCGAAACCCTGTTTCCAACAGAAAAAACAGGGTTCAGATCGAACAGCAGCATGGAGAGGCTGATGCCAGATGCGTCAAGCTCAATAAGGTAGAGCGACTCATGCTCTTTCACGTTGGATATGATGGCTTGCAGCTTATTCATTGGGCAAGATAAATCCGTATTTTTTAAAGATTGCGCGTGCTGCAGGCGAGGCAATAAACTGCTCGAACTTAGCTGCGGCAGCATTACCTGCAGCCTGCTTCAGCAGCACATAGCCCTGTACAATTGGCTGATGGGCGGTTGTTGGAATCAGGTAATAGTTACCCTCTTTTGCCAGTGCTGGAGCAAGAACTAACGAATAGGCAATTATCCCGGCATCGGCTGCGCCGGTCTGAACAAACTGTGCCGTCTGCTGAATATTTTCTCCGAGCACTAACTTGCTTTTCAGCTTCTCATATACCTTCTCATGCTCCAGAACCTCTTTAGCAATGCGTCCATAAGGTGCATGTTCAGGGTTTGCAATGGCAATCGTTTTGATTTTTGGATCGGAGAGGAGAGCTATTCCTTTACTCACATCCAGTCCACTTGCTTTAGTAACCCACACTGTTATTCTACCAATGGCATAGGGTTTGGGCTCAGAAATAGCCATTCCAGATTGCTTGAGCTTTTCAGGATAGCTGATGTCCGCCGAAAAAAACATGTCGTAAGGTGCCCCATTTTCAATTTGTGAAAAAGCTTTTCCCGATGATCCATAGACTGCGGCAACCGTATCGCCCGGATTTTTTGACTCAAATGCAGCAATAATATCCTTCATGGCATATTGTAGATCAGATGCGGCTGTAATTGTTACCTGACCGGCAAACAGGGGCGAAGTCGTGCTTAATAAAGCAATGACCACCGCGGTGATGAGCTGAGTTATTTTTTTCATGCTTTTTTTGAGTTTCGTTATGTAATTTATACTATTACGCATGGTTTTGATTATACTTTATTCGAGCTGAAAAAACAAAAACATCTCGATGAATTTTAATAAATCTTAATAAAAATCATTTTACCCTAATTTTTTAAGGATGAATTATAAAAAATTCTTAATTATTTTTTTATAATAGCGCAATAGATCATAAGGCTTCAGAAACACTCAGCGTCATCCAATGACCATTTTTTTTACTTATCGTTATATCTGTAAAGCTATAACGAAGACTTTGATCACACCATGAAAGGCCTCTCACTAATAGTGGTTTGCCTGCTTGTTCTGGCAGTGGTCGCCCTCTTTTCGATGTCCACGGGGAGGTATCCTGTGTCGTTCGCAGATCTTTTGTCGTGGTTCACCACCGGTCAGTGCCGTGATGAGAATCTTCCAATTATTCTTGTCAACATTCGCTTACCTCGTCTTGTTGGCGCAATAGCCGCTGGCGGGGCGTTGGCCATGTCAGGCGCAGCTTATCAGGGGATGTTCCGTAATCCGATGGTAAGCCCCGATATTCTTGGCGTCAGCTCCGGTGCGGGATTTGGCGCAGCGCTCGCCATTTTGCTCTCCTTGCCGGTAGCCGGAATACAACTGTTCTCGTTTGTCGGTGGCATAACCGCCGTGCTGATTGCGGTCAGTGTCAGCAAAACGATAGGTCGCAGCCACGATTCTGTTCTTGTGCTGGTGCTTTCGGGGATCATTATCTCCTCTCTTTTCGGAGCGCTGCTCTCCATGCTCAAGTA
>CAIQSY010000010.1 GCA_903874585.1 uncultured Chlorobiaceae bacterium
AAGCACAAAATCAAGCGGATTGGCAATTGAACGATCAACATGCGACTCCGCCGCCAAGTGGATAACGCCATCAAAGTGCTGCTCTTCAAACAAGCGCATGATAAATGTGGCATCGGTAATATCACCCTTGACAAAGCGATAGTTCGCCATCTGCTCAACATCCTTGAGGTTCGCGAGATTACCGGCGTAGGTCAAGTTGTCGAGATTGGTGATAGTGTATGATGGATAGCGACGGAGAAAATGGCGGACAACATGTGAGCCTATAAAACCAGCGCCTCCGGTAATAAGAATGTGCATGATGACAAGAGAAGATTGGTTAATGGGTGCAATTTGCCAGCTTTTGAAGCACAACAGCAAGCGAATCGCGCCAGTAAGGAATCTCAATTCCCCACGTTTGTTTAATGGATGATTTATTCAGTGCGCTATAGTGTGGTCGTGGCGCTGGTACAGGATACTCTGCGCTCTCAATCGGCAGAACGTTGCAGGATAATCCCGCAAGTTCCATCACCGCACGGGCAAAATCGTACCACGACGCTACGCCTTCGTTTGAGTAATGGAAGGTGCTGCTGTAGCGACAATCCTTGTCAAACCGATCAATCATCGAAATGAGAGCTGCTGCCAAATCAGCCGCCGAGGTTGGTGTGCCAATCTGGTCGAATACGACGTTCAGCAGAGAGCGCTCAGCACCAAGACGCAACATGGTTTTCACAAAATTGGAGCCATACACGGAGTAAAGCCACGAGGTTCTGATAATAATGTATGACGGCGCAATCTCACGAATGCGCTCCTCCCCTTCCCACTTCGAAATGCCATAAACTCCAATTGGCGTCGCTCGGTCAGTTTCACGATATGGAGTGCTGGAGTTGCCGTCAAAGACATAGTCGGTAGATATATGGAGCAAAAGCGCATGACGCTCTTTGGCGCAAGTTGCAAGAACGGCTGCACCATCACGATTAACGAGGAACGCCGCTTCAGCGTCCAACTCTGCTTTGTCAACCGCAGTATATGCCGCACAATTGATGATAACGTCGATGTTATGATCTCGACAGATCGGCTTAACCTGCTCGGGACGTGTAATATCAAGATCGGGAAGATCGTAGAAAAAAAATTGATGCTTGCTGCTCTTTGCGGACAATTCCAGCAACTCCGAACCAAGCTGCCCACGGCTGCCTGTTACAAGAATATTCACTTATGAGATCCTCGGATAAAGTTTTTCCTGCCTGAAATCGTTATATGGAAAAAGATCTATCACCCCAAACGCTGGCTGTTCGGCATCCTTGCCTGAAACGCACACAGACTCTACGGAGAGATGCCAGTCGATCCCAAGAGCCGGATCATTCCATGCTACGCCCGCATCATGCGACGGGGTATAGTAATTGTCGCACTTGTAGGCAAACACCGCTTCAGGAGAGAGGACTGCAAACCCATGTGCAAATCCTTTCGGCACCCATAGCATATTTTTGCTCTCGGCATCCAGCACACAGGTTACATGCCGACCATACCACGGTGAGCCAAGCCTTAGATCAACGGCAACATCGAGTACACGCCCGAAAACAGCACGCACCAGCTTCGATTGCGTGAATGGCGGCTTTTGAAAATGGAGCCCGCGAAGCACACCATAACTTGACTTGGATTCATTATCCTGCACAAAGGTGACATGACCGATATGCTGCTCAACAACATCCTGCCGGAATGACTCAACAAAATAGCCACGCTCATCGCCAAACATCTTCGGTTCAAACATCAGAACGTCAGGAATGGCTGTAGAAATCACTTGCATACATTTTGGGAAAACGTATTAGACCGCACATCGGCACAAAAGCTGTAAAAGAAAAAGTTGCTTGTTTTTCCACAAGGTAATCATTGAAACGCCATTTTACCGCAGCACCAGCAACTGCTTGAGATATTGCCCGTACTGGCTCTTCATCAGCGGCTCCGAGAGACGCAAAAGCTTCTCATCATTGATCCAGCCATTGCGCCAGGCAATCTCTTCGGGACAAGCAATTTTCAACCCTTGCCTCTTCTCAACCGTCTGAATAAAGTTGCCAGCCTCCTGAAATGATTCGTGCGTTCCTGTATCAAGCCACGCAAAACCACGTCCAAGCATGGAGCACTTCAACTGACCCTGTTGCAGATAAACTCCGTTCACCGCTGTAATTTCAAGCTCTCCACGATCGGATGGCTTGATCTGTTTTGCAATTTCAACCACATCATTGGGATAAAAATAGAGCCCGACAATCGCATAATTCGATTTTGGCTTCAGCGGCTTCTCCTCAAGAGAGAGCACGGTACCTGTTGCATCAAGCTCAGCAACACCATAGCGCTCAGGATCGCTGACATAGTAACCAAAGATCGTCGCTTTGCGCTCTTGCTGCACGTTGTTAAGCGCCGCCTCAAGCATGGCGCTGAAACCATAGCCAAAAAAGATATTGTCGCCAAGAATCAGCGCCACATCATCAGCACCAATAAACGCTTCGCCAAGAATGAATGCCTGCGCAAGCCCATCCGGCGATGGCTGGACGATATAGGAGAGCGAAATGCCCCAATCGCTGCCATCGCCAAGCAGCTTTATGAATTGCGCCTGATCCTCAGGCGTGGTAATCACCAGAATATCGCGTATCCCCGCAAGCATCAGCGTCGTCAGGGGATAGTAAATCATGGGCTTATCGTAAACAGAGAGAAGCTGTTTTGACACTCCCTTGGTAACTGGATAGAGCCTCGTTCCAGAACCGCCTGCGAGAATAATTCCTTTCATAGTAGATGGTTAAAGCGAATGAATAAATGAAAATAATGCCATCCTATCTTGACCTAACAATCGAGTATGAAATGGCATAAATGCTGGCTCTGGATTATATGTTTGAAACTTACGGTCGCAAACTAC
>CAIQSY010000011.1 GCA_903874585.1 uncultured Chlorobiaceae bacterium
GCTTATTTTTTGACAATCTAAAATTTTTTTGCTATGATTTTTTCGTGGCTAGGTGTAGAATGGCCACTTTTTAAGACTAATTGGAGTGGTAGCTCAGTTGGTTAGAGCGCCTGCCTGTCACGCAGGAGGTCGCGGGTTCGAGCCCCGTCAGCTCCGCAAAAAAAGCCTTTCGTTATCAGCGAAAGGCTTTTTTTATTTAGGGGGAATTTTGGAGAAAAATGGACGAGAAGGACTTCAGTGACTTGCAAGGCTATAAAAAGAGCGATGAAAAACATCAGCTTTTTTTGCGTTTGTCGCGGACGTAGATAGCTTTTGATTGACCTTCTCCAATTTGGCGCTCTTCAAAATCGAAGAGCTTGGTTGCCGCCAGCAACTCTCCAAGCCTGATGTAGCCGTAATTACGTGGATCAAATTCAGAGGATTGCTTAGCAATATTACTGCCAGTCGTCGCCAGATGCGCCCAGCCACTCTCGTCGGATGATGCTTCAACAGCGCTCCTCAACAACCGGACAAGACGAGTATCCTGCTTCAACTCTGCCATTGTTTTTTTTGCAATGGGCTCGTTTTCATTGAGCTTTGCCCGCAACACTTCGATATAGATAAATTTATCGCACGCTGAAACAAATGCTGATGGCGTTTTTTTCTCACCAAAACCATAGACAATCAATCCCGACTCCCTGATGCGAGAAGCAAGTTTGGTAAAATCGCTGTCGCTGGAGACAATGCAGAAACCATGAAACTTGCCGGTATAGAGTAAATCCATAGCATCAATAATCATGGCGCTGTCGGTAGCATTTTTGCCTTTAGTGTACCCAAACTGCTGAATAGGCTGCACCGAGTGCTCCAGCAAAACATCTTTCCAGCTTCGTAATGCTGTTGATGTCCAGTCGCCATAAATCCTTTTAACACTTGCTGTCCCATACTTCGCCACCTCCGCAAGCAATCCCTCAATAATGGTTGCCTGAGTATTATCAGCATCAATAAGAACGGCAAGACGTTCGGTTTTTTCAACTGCCATAATGATTTGTTTCTGCCCCTTTTTTCAGCCTTTGTGCGCTGTGCGCTTGAAATAAACAAGAAGCCTCACACCTGAACGGTAAAGCCTTGCTGTTCGATAACCTCTTTGATGGTAGCCAGACTCACCGTATCGGGCTCATACTCCACAGTAACGCAACCGTTACGAAACGAAACGTCTGCGTTCGTTACTCCCTGTAACTCCGCAAGCGCTTCTTCCACAAGCAGTTGACAACTACCGCATTTCATACCGCTGACCTGTAGTTCTTGTTTCATAAGTTGATAATTTACAATCAGAAAAAGATTAAACGGGTTGTTGCAGACTGTGCTTTGCAAAACCTCTTAACATTCAGCACAAAAAAGAGTACTTATTGTCATAACTTATCAAGATAAAAAAAGATTCTTCTCTGAAAACGTAGAACGTGGATGAAAAAGCAAACCACCTCACCGCGAAAGCTTCTCTTCCTCAAGTTTATACCCTAAACCACGAACGGTTTTAATGATACTACCAGTATCGCCAAGTTTTTCGCGAATTCGGGTAATATGCGTGTCGATTGTACGAGTGCTGATGTTTTTGTCGATATCCCACACGTCGCTCAACAACGTTTCGCGCGACTGTGCTTCGCCCTTTCTTTTCAGCAAAGCGACAAGCAGTTTAAACTCCATAAAGGTCAGCACAAGCTCCTGACCATCAAGCGTCGCAATGTGCCGCGCAAGATCAATCTCAAGCCCGGCACTCTTCAGCACCTCCTGCATTTTGCTGCTCTGGCGTCGTTCTCGCTTGAGAATAGCACGTATTCTGAGATTCAACTCACGCGGGCTGAATGGCTTGACAACATAATCATCAATACCCAGCTCAAAGCCAAGAATGCGGTCAATCTCCTCACCCTTCGCCGTCAGCATAATAATGGGAATATCGCGATAGAGTTGATGCTGCCTGATTCGACGGCAAAGCTCAAACCCGTCAATTCCGGGCAGCATAATATCGAGCAAAAGAAGATCAAAACTTTTGCGCGCAAGCTCCATAAGCGCCTCCTCCGCACTCTCAACAAGCAGGCTTTTATAGCC
>CAIQSY010000012.1 GCA_903874585.1 uncultured Chlorobiaceae bacterium
GCGAGGTGTGGTAGAGTTGCATCGAAAACAGCAAATAACGTCCTTTCAATCACACTTCGTTGTTTCGAGCAATAAGCCCATACTTTATTGCTCGTGATTCATTCAGCACATTGATATCTGAATAGCCAATTGCCCAGATTTTCTGTTCGGATATGAATACTTTTCTGAACTTTGCAGAAAGTGTATGCAAATATTGATCGGGGACTGTCGGGATAACCAAAAAAAGTTTTATCGGCAATGTTAAAGCATCAAACTGCTTAAGCTTCTCAGGCAAAAGAGCTTTAACACTCTCATGACGCCCACACACTGCTGCAAACCAGACTGTAAGCGTATGAATCATCTTTTGACGGATCTCTTGCAAAAAACTTATCCGAATCACGGGGAAGTGAACTTTTTGCTTCTACAATATATATTGAGGCATTCTCAGAAACGCCTCGAACAATAAATTCTGCCTTGCACACATTATTGCCAAACGTTATTTCTTTCAATACTTTTTCAAACTCAAAAACATCTGTTTGAGCAAAAGGGCCAAACGTCACTCCCGATTCGTCAATTGAAATGCTCATCCTAACGATACCTCAAGCTCTTGATCAAACAAGCGAATTGATTCATTAATAATCTCATTATCAGGAATGCCATTCAACAAATCTTCCTGATGCCAGTTTCCTTGTTGATCAGCCATTAATACAGGAAGATGTTTTTTTTGCGACAACGCAATCAGATAGAGTTTTTTTACAACAAAATAGGAGTGGGATGCAAGAAAAAACTGAATTCCTGTTTCTGAAAGTTGATCAATAATATCGAGCAACTGACTGATAGCCATTGGATGTAATGCTGACTCAGGTTCATCAATAAAAACAACGGAATCAGGAGACAAAAAACGATTCCCCAAAAGGGTATCTAAAATGGCAATCTTTTTTATTCCTTCTGCAGTTGTATTCACCGAAAAACGGCTATTTCCTTTTTTATAAATCCATTTTTCTGCATCTGCCAAATACTCAATTTTACCGTGGAACATATTTTCCAACTGCTGACGCGAACGAGAAAAAGCATCGTAATTTCGTCCACGCTGCGTTGGGTTCTGGAGCGCAAGCACTAAATCAACATAGGTTGCATCAAAACCAAACGCTTTGTCTTGTAATCCTGACTTTAAAATGACTTTTGATAGTGTTAATACTTCTTTGGGTGGTAAAAAAATAGAATTTGCCTCCCTGCGAGGTAAATTATTGTGCAAGGGCGATACTTTACGACTGGTATCGGGTCCAAACTCGTAAGCAAGAGTGCAATTATTTTGCATAGTTACTGAAGCACTCAAGCGATTACCAACACCTTTCTGCACTAAATCGCCCAACTTATCAGCCTGAAATGTCCAGAAAAGCTTATCGCTAAGCACCTCCACAAAATCGCGCGGATCCTCGCCTTTTCCAGTCTCCTCCTGAGAACGAATCATAGCATACAGCGCTTTGAGCAGAAACGTCTTGCCGCTGCTATTACCTCCAATCACAAGATTAAGCTTTCCAAGATTCTCTCCCTGTACAGAAGAGAGTGGTCCAAAATTTTTTATATCAAATGACGTGATCATTGGGCGAACTTGTTGATATCCTTCTCAGAAACTTTTTAACTGCTGAAATTTTTTCTAATTGTATATAAATATACAACATGATATTGGATGAAGAAATATCAACGCTCTCTCAACAGAACAAAGATTTTCAAATGCTTTGGGAAATCCATCCATTTCCACATCACCCATACCGCTTACTCAACCCAAGCTTTTCAATCCGTGAATAGAGCGTTTTCGGGTTCAGCGCGAGTTGCTCGGCGGCTCCGCCTGCGCCGCTCACTCTGCCTTTTGAGCGGCTGAGTGCGTCGAGAATCAGCTCTCGCTCCATGGCGATAACATCCACCTCAAAATCGCGCATGGTTCTGGCGCAACCGGCTGCGGGATGTTCCGACACAGCAGCGGATGATGAGAGAATTGTAGAAAAATCAAGCGATATGCCTTCCGAAAGAATCACCGCCTGCTCGATCAAGTGCGCAAGTTCGCGGATATTGCCCTTCCATTCGCGCGCCACAAGACGCTGCATATCGCTCTCGCGAAAGGAACGAAGCGGCTTGCCGAACTCCCGTGAAAATTTTGCAGCAAAGTGGGTGGCAAGCATGGGAATATCTTCGCGGCGTTCACTGAGCGGCGGAATGGCGAGCGGAAAGACGTTGAGCCGGAAAAAGAGATCCTCACGGAACCGCCCTTCAGCAACCTCTTTTGCAAGATCGCGGTTGGTCGCCGCAATGACGCGCACATCCACCTTAATCACCTGCCGCCCGCCAAGCCGTTCCAGCTCGCGTTCCTGAAGCACGCGCAGCAACTTTGCCTGCAACTCCAGCGGTAATTCGCCAATTTCATCAAGGAAAATTGTGCCGCCTTCAGCCAGCTCGAACTTGCCGATACGCCGATCGGTGGCACCGGTAAAGCTCCCCTTTTCGTGGCCAAACAGCTCGGACTCAATCAGCGGAGCCGGCAAGGTTGCGCAGTTAATCTTGATCAAGGCGCGTTTGTTGCGGGCTGAAAGATTGTGCAAAGCACGGGCAAAAAGCTCTTTGCCCGTGCCAGTTTCGCCCTGAATCAGCACTGTGGCATCGGTCGGTGCAACCTGACTGACCCGCCGCAATACCGCCGCCAGCGAAGCGCTGTTGCCGATAATCTCCTCAAAATTGTGTGTCGCCTTGATCTCCTCAATCAGGCAGGTGCGCTCACCTTCAAGCTTGCGGCGAAGCTCATCAATCTCTTCAAAGGCGAGATAATTTTGCAAGGCAAGCGAAAGCTGAGGCACAATCAGGCTCATGGTCGCTTGATCGTGCTCGTCATAAACGCCGGAAGTATCGGAGATAATCAATCCTGCGCGGCTGCCCGGCGTATCCCAAAGCGGAACAGTGAGCAGCGAGCAGACGCCATATTTCTCCCGAACGTAAGCAAGAATCCGGTAGTCGCCGCAGAGTTGATGAAACGCTTCACCACTGAAGCAACCGTGATTGGTAATCAGCGCAAAACTCTCCCGCGCCAATGCTTCAAAATCCTCAAGCGGCAACGCGGCTTCGACTGGCGCAAAACTGCCGCCATCTTCACGTCGGAAGGTATCGTAAAGACGATAGACCCCATCGCTGCCCATCACGCGAATACCGAGAAACGTACAGTGTACCTGTTTTTCAATCTGCTCACAAACCGCCAAAAGCATCCGATTGCGATCTTTAATGGTCAACAGCGCATTGTTGACGGCAAGCTGCATGGCGGTCTGCGCTTCACGCTGCCGCAGCTCCTCGTAGGCGAGCGCATTACTGACCGCAACGGCAACCGGCGATGAGAGGGTTGCAAGCAGCTCTTTATCGCTCTCCAGCCACTCTTTTTCATCCTTCGACACAAAAGAGAGAAACCCGATCACCTTGCCGCCGGTGCGCAGCGGCGAAAACGCCACCTGCCGCATACCAAGATCGTAAAGCATCTGTGGCAGCGGAACATCGTTGGGATAAAGCTCCAGCGACTCCGCAATGCTGATCACGGAAACCGACGCATCGGCAATATGCGGCTCAATCCATGAACCGGCAATCGGCCTTTTTTTACGCTCAAAGGTTTCGGGAAGTTGAAAACGGAGCATTTCAAAAAAAACATCGCTGTACCGCTTCTCTTTGTCAAACGTGATAATGGCGGCGGAATCAAACTCGAAAACAAGGCGCAGCTTGTCGGTGAGCGTTCGGAAAAGCTCCTGTGGATCACGGATGGAACCGACCGCATCGCTGATGTACTGCATCAGCTTATGGGTTTCGTGGATAGATTGTGTCATAAAATTCTTTAAAGTTCAGAACATAGAGTACAGAAAATTCTGATATTTTCAGAAGAGCGACACATGGAAAAGATTTAAAAAGCCTGATATGGAACGGATTTTATGGAAAAACGCAACATTTCAACAATCTGGCACATAAATTGTATAACTGATAGCAACCGATTGTAACGAAACCATAACTCCATGAGAAGCAAGAGTAGAGTGACCAGAACCGTAGCCATCACAACCATGGCATTGATGCTTGCGTGGCCATTGCGCAGCAGTGCAGCCGAAGCGCCAGCAGCAGCACCGCTCACCCTTGAAAAAGCAATACAACTTGTCCGCGAGAACAATCCGGCGCTCAAAGCTGCGGCGGACGAGGTAACGGCGGCGGACGCACGAATCACACAGCGCAGAAGCGCCTACTTCCCACAGATCACGGCAAGCGCTGGATATACTTGGCTTGATCCAGTATCAGAGATGAGCATTGGTGGAGCGCCGATGATGCAATTCATGCCGCATGACAATTACGATGCCAAAGTCACCGCACGGGCAACGCTGCTTGATTTCGGAAAAAGAGGCAACAACGTTGCTCTTGCACTGAGCGGCAAAAAAACGGCGGAACAGAGTCTTGAACTGTCGCGCAGAGAAGCGTCGTGGCAAACGGTGCAGCTCTTTTATGGTATTCTGTTTCTCCGCGAAAATCTCCGCGTGGAGGAGAAGCAGATCGCCGCACTCAATCAGGCGCTGGAGTACTCGACAAAACGCTATCAGGCCGGCGCCGCCACGCCATTCGATCTCTTCTCCACGAAAGTGCGTCTTGCGGCTGCCCGCAACCGCACGCTCGATATTGAGCACGAACTTCGCCGCAGCGAATTGACGTTGCGCCGCCTGACGGGTATCGTGGCCGATGCTCCGCTGAAACTTCAGGGCTCGTTTGCAGTGAAGCCGCAAGAAGATGGTCGTGCAGAAGCGGGACTTATCGCCCAGGCACTAACGCAGCGCCTCGAACTGCAGCTCTCCAGAGAGCAAGAGACAGCGGCAAAACAGCAACGTTCACTGGCAGAAAAAGAGGGTTTGCCTGTCGTCACCGCAAGCATCTCTTATGGAGTCGCCAATGGCTATCAGCCTGATATCAATGAAAGACGCAATAACGTTGCCGCCAACCTGCACCTTGAAATTCCGCTCTTTACCGGGTTCCGCACCAGCGCGGAGCAGCAGGAGCGCACTGCTCTGGCACGCGCAGCAACACAACGACGGCTTGATGTTGAGCAGCAGGCGAGAAGCGATATTGCAGAGACACTCCATGCCCTGCAGACCTCTTCGGAGAAGATGAGCACGACTGAAGTGCAGGTACAAGAGGCGGAACTTGCCGCAAAACATGCACGGACACGCTACGAAAACGGCATGGCAACTGCGCTCGACCTGCTCGATACCGAAGCTGCACTTTCACAGGCGGAACTTGCACGTCTGCAGGCCGCTTTCGCTTATATGCTTAACACCTATACACTTAAACGGACAACAGGGGAGGTTTTCTGGTAAAATGGAACACGCACTGAAAAAAATTATCTGCGCTGTTGATTTCTCCGCCGCTTCAGATGCCGTTGTACAATATGCCGCAGCACTGCATGGTAACGATGTGGAGCTGATGGTGCTTTACGTGGCGGACGACGACAATAGTGAGGATGGAATGGTGAAAACGCACC
>CAIQSY010000013.1 GCA_903874585.1 uncultured Chlorobiaceae bacterium
CAGAGAGGGAATCGAACCCACGACACAAGGATTTTCAGTCCTTTGCTCTACCAACTGAGCTATCTGTCCTTCAAAACTGAGCAAAATATAGGAATAAAACTTTTATATAACAAAAGAATAATCACCATACAGGATAACTGATTTATTACTCCGTATGGTGATTATTGTAAGCCTCATGAGACCAGATATGCAATTTTTTTAATGCCGGTACGAATACGTCGGAGTACGGTTTCTTTCCCTAAAACCTCCAGCATGTGATACAAACTTGGTCCAAAACTTACTCCTGAGGAGAGAATTCTCAGAGGGTGAATAAGGATGGCAGCTTTCAACCCTTTCGGTTCAACAAATGCTTTCAGTTGCATTTCAATGTTATCAGCACTGAACTCTTCGAGTGATTCGAGAATCGTTACAAACTCGTGCAAGAGAGTGTTGGTGTCGGGTGTCCACCTTTTTTTAATAGCCTCTTCGTCGTAGGATTCTGGTTCAAAATAGAAATAGGTGGAAAAGGTCACAAACTCATGCTCCAGCCCGACACGTTCACGCATTAACTCAATAACTTTTTCGAGATATGCCTCACTGGTAATCATCTCAAGAGGCATCAGCGATGTTTTCTGCTCCAACTCCGCAGCAAGAATTGGTTTGATGGTGGCAATCAACTTCTCTGTGGGACGATGTTTGATATACTGTTTTTCGAGCCAGTTGAGTTTCTCAATATTGAAAACGGCACCAGCTTTGCCCACTCGTTCGAGAGAGAATTTTTCGATGAGTTCCTCCATGCCGTATACCTCTTGTTCGCTGCCCTCACCCTCATTCCAGCCGAGCATAGCGACAAAATTGACAATTGCATCGGCACTGTAGCCTTTGCGGATATAATCCTCAACAGCGACATCGCCTTGTCGTTTGCTGAGTTTTGAGCGGTCAGGGTTGAGTAAAAGCGGCAGATGGGCAACTTTTGGAGGTTCCCATCCAAAAAATTCATACAGCAATAAATGTTTAGGCATAGATGAGAGCCACTCTTCACCGCGAATAATGTGCGTGAACTCCATCAAATGGTCGTCGATGACGCTGGCGAAATGGTAGGTTGGAAAACCGTCGGATTTCATCAAGACCTGATCGTCAATAGTTGATGAGTCAAATTCAATCGGGCCTCTAATAATATCTTCAAACCAGATGGAGACGTAATCGGGCACCTTCATGCGGATGACGTATGGTTCTCCTGATTTAAGCTTTTGTTTGATGATACTTGCGGGAATGGTTCCTCCCATCTCCTCTGGCAGCCATTTACGATTATATTTTGGCTGAAATCCTTGTTTTATTTGTAGTTGACGATTTTCCTCAAGCTCATCATGGGTTGCGAAACAGTAGTAGGCGTGCTGATCGTTCAGGAGTTGCTTGCAATATTGTGCATAAATATCAAGCCGTTCAGACTGAACGTAAGGTCCAAAATTTCCACCACGTTCCGGATTTTCATCGGCAATTATTCCTGCCCATTCAAGAGTTTTGATAAGATTTTTTTGCGCGTCCTCAACCTTTCTGCTTTGATCGGTGTCTTCAATTCTGATGATGAAGTCGCCTTTCATTTTTTTTGCAAACAGATAATTGTAGAGAGCTGTTCTCAGTCCTCCTACGTGCAGATATCCCGTCGGAGATGGTGCAAACCTTGTTCTAACCCTTTGACCAACCATA
>CAIQSY010000014.1 GCA_903874585.1 uncultured Chlorobiaceae bacterium
CGTGTGTTTTTTACATAAGCAGGCGGATTACTCTGTATTAATGCCATAATGGTCATTGTATTTATTCAGTTATAAAAAAAACGTCCGCAATCAGCATTGACTGCGGACGTGTAGGGTAAAAAATTAGTATCCAGTGCACTTACGGGAGAACAAAATCATAAAAGCTTGTGCCTTCAGGCGTTTATTTTGGAGCTACCGGCTTGCGAAATGCTTCAAGAATGATTTTTTCAAACACCTCTTTACTGCGAGCACCTGTAATGACTTGCGTCACTTTTCCAGACGAATTAACAACAAACGAGGTTGGAATAGCACGAACTCCACCCTCAACCAGAGGATTAAACGCTCCAACCAATGTATCATCAACCAGAACAACAGGATAATTAATGTTGCTTTTTTTGATAAAGGCACGCATGGATGGCTCAGTTTCATTAACAGCAATGCCGATAAAAGTAAAACCCTTAGCGGCATATTTCGACTGAAGTGCAACCATATCAGGAATTTCGCCTCTGCATGGCGGGCACCAAGAGGCAAAAAAATTGACGATATAAGCTTTTCCCGCAAGTTTATCGGTTGCAACCGGCTTACCATCAAGTGTCACCGCAGTAAAACGAGGAGCCGGTGGTAACGCTAACGCCACACTTGCAGAACCAATAAAAAGAAAAGAAGAAATCAAACCTGCCTTAAAAAAACGAGTAAAATGCTGTTTCATTCGACATAGATATTTCAATATTGCACAAACATTCCCCATAGAGCTTATGCTCTCAAATATGGGTGAATATACCAATTCTTCCTTTTTTGCAGCTTTTTAAATATCGAATCAAGAGCAATATTTTATGTCTTTGTGATTCTCTATCAAAAAATTATATTTCAGCTTGATTTTTCGCGATGCTTAAGCCACCTTAGCTCAGTTGGTAGAGCAACTGTTTCGTAAATAGTAGGTCGTGGGTTCAAGTCCCTCAGGTGGCTCATACGTGCAACAGTTGAAAATGCAAAAGGTTGTGCAGCTTCATTTCTTAGTCAAGAACAAGGCACAAAAAGCCTTGGTGCAAAAATGTTTGATTACACCAATAAAATCCTATCCAAACTGTCATTATGCAAGAAGGTAAGATTTCCCAAATCATCGGTCCTGTAGTTGATGTCGATTTCCCTGAAGGACGACTGCCGTCAATTCTGGATGCACTCACTATTACAAGAGCTGACGGAACAAAGCTCGTTCTTGAAACACAGCAACACCTCGGCGAGGAGCGTGTTCGTACTGTTTCCATGGAAAGCACCGACGGTCTTGTCCGAGGCATGGAAGTTAAAAATACAGGCAGACCTATTCAGGTGCCGGTAGGCGAGGAGGTTCTTGGTCGCATGTTGAACGTGGTCGGTGACCCAATTGACGGACGCGGTCCGGTCAATGAGAAAAAAACATACTCCATCCATCGCCTTGCGCCAAAATTTGACAACATCTCAACGAAAGCCGAGATGTTTGAAACAGGTATCAAGGTTATCGATTTGCTTGAGCCTTACTCGCGCGGTGGTAAAACTGGTCTTTTCGGTGGTGCCGGTGTCGGTAAAACAGTTCTTATTATGGAACTGATTAATAATATTGCAAAACAGCAGTCTGGCTACAGCGTTTTTGCCGGCGTCGGAGAACGTACCCGTGAAGGCAACGATCTCTGGCACGAAATGATGGAATCAGGCGTTATCGACAAAACAGCACTTGTTTTCGGTCAGATGAACGAGCCTCCTGGCGCTCGCCAGAGAGTCGCTCTTACCGGTCTCAGTATTGCTGAGTATTTCCGTGATGAGGAAAACCGCGATGTGCTGCTCTTTATTGACAATATTTTCCGCTTTACTCAGGCAGGTTCTGAGGTATCAGCTCTTCTTGGTCGTATGCCAAGTGCTGTAGGGTATCAGCCAACACTCGCAACCGAAATGGGTGAACTTCAGGACAGAATTGTATCAACAAAGAACGGTTCAGTCACCTCAGTACAGGCCATCTACGTGCCTGCTGATGATCTTACTGACCCTGCTCCAGCAACAGCGTTTGCTCACCTTGATGCCACCACAGTGCTTTCACGCCAGATCGCTGAGCTTGGTATTTATCCTGCTGTTGATCCGCTTGACTCAACATCACGTATTCTTGATCCAAACATTGTTGGTGACGACCATTACGACACTGCTCAGGCTCTAAAACAGCTTTTACAGCGTTATAAAGATTTGCAGGATATCATTGCAATTCTTGGTATGGACGAATTGAGCGATGAGGACAAGCTTGTTGTGTCCAGAGCTAGAAAAGCACAGCGCTTCTTGTCGCAGCCATTCTTTGTTGCAGAAGCCTTTACAGGTCTTGCTGGTAAGTATGTTAAACTTGAGGATACAATTAAAGGCTTCAAGGAGATTATCGCTGGACGTCATGATAATCTGCCAGAAAACGCCTTCTACTTGGTGGGAACCATTGAGGAAGCCATTGAGAAAGCAAAAACTCTCTAAACCGACGCATTAATCATGGCTAATTCCGATAAAGGTCTCCAGATAGAGATTGTCACTCCCCAGAAGCTCTATTTTTCTGGGGAAGTTCTCAGTGTAACCGCTCCTGGTGATGGTGGTCAATTTCAAGTCATGAAAAACCACGCTCCCCTGCTTTCATCACTGATAGCTGGAAAAGTTAAGCTTGCGTTAGCTGATCGTACAGTACAAACGTTTTCTATTACGGACGGTTTTTTAGAAGTCAGCAGCAACAAGGCAATATTGTTGACTGAAAGTATTTCCTGATTCCTGACGTTTCTTGCGTTCATTGCAATACAATGTTACAAACCATCAGAATCTTGAACGGTTCTGATGGTTTTTTGTTTGTTATATGAAAATTCTTACACCAAAAGCATTGCGCAAAGGAGATGTAATCGGGCTGATCTCCCCCTCATCACATTGCGCCTCTCCTGAAAAAATTGATCAGGCTGTAACCTATCTTGAAAAAAATGGTTACAGAGTCAAACCATCACGCCATCTCAACTGTATTGATACCAATCCTCTCATTGCCGACACCCAGAAGCTGCATGACTTACATGAAATGTTTGCCGATACAACCGTCAAAGCAATTATCTGCCTGAGAGGTGGGGCTGGTGCAACACGATTATTGAAAAAAATTAACTACGATCTTATTGCTGCCAATCCAAAAATTATGGTTGGCTACTCCGATGTAACAGCGCTCTCGCTCGCTCTTTTTGCAAAAATCGGACTGATCAGCTTTTCTGGTCCAATGGTCGCAACAGAGCTTTACCAGCCAACCCCATATACTGAAGAGCATTTTTGGGGAATGCTCACCTCACCATCATACGCACTGTCGTTAAACAACCACCCCGAACATCCTATAACCTGCGTTAATGCTGGATTGGCTGAAGGCAGACTTATTGGCGGAAATCTTTCGGTACTCTCTGCCTTGATTGGCACGCCATACTTGCCTGCATTGCACAATGCGCTCCTTTTTCTCGAAGAGATCAATGAACCAGCATACCGTGTTGATCGAATGCTCTCACAGTTGGATAATGCTGATTTACTTGCGCCATGCAAGGGAGTGCTGCTTGGGCAGTTCAGTAACGCAAAAGAGATAACACCTGAAGAGGAGCAACGGCTCCACGCCATCTTCACGCATTACAGCGAGCACGCTCATCGCAGTATTCCCATTATGCGAGGACTCTCATGTGGTCATATCAAAAACTTTATGACTCTGCCCATTGGCGGTTATTGCAAGATGCGGATTTCAAAAACAAACGACTTTACCTTTGGCGCTATCGAACCAGTCATTGCAGTGTAAATAACGGCTTCGACCATCCATGCAAAAAATTGAAACACAAAAAAACGAACAGCCAGAGAATACTGATGTGCTTGATGCGTATAGAGTTATCCTCTTTAATGATGATAACCATACGTTTGATGAAGTGATTACTCAGTTGGTTAAAGCCATTCACTGCTGCCGCCATGATGCCGAAAAACACGCATGGCAAGTGCATACCCGTGGTCGCAGTATTGTTTACACCGGCTCGATGCAGCTCTGCCTCAAAGTCAGCGCTATTCTTGAAGAGATTGCTCTGAAAACAGAGATACAAACCACGTAAACTTGATTTGACAACCACGAACACCATCCACCAACCATCACGGATGTAATGGAAAAAAATCGTACAACAATGAAAGTGCTGCGGGTAATGGCACGGTTATTATCACAAACGAAACAACCTACTGTCGAGTCATGCGTGAAAAGTCGTATAGGTTTATTTCTCTAATTTCCTATAAAGTATTTTACTGAATATAGATAACAGGTTACCACCAGTCTTAATAACCATAATTCAACGGCCTCTTTAAGCATGACTCGACACTACTCTCGTCACGCACCCATACAAAAGATAAACAGCGTTAACTTGAAAACCGTTATATTAATCGTGAATGACATGGTTATCATTCACGATGAGCAGCTTGTAACGACGACAGCAAGAATCGTTGAAACTTTATACGATGAAGAATATGAATAACGATAAGCAAAACAGTAAGATACCAGCAGAACAATCGACCAGCTCATTATCAGTAATAGAGTATCAAAAACAGCTTGAGTTTCAGAAAGAGGCTGTGGTTCACCTTAATGCGCTGTATAATTACGCACTCCACCTCACCATGAATACGGATGATGCCGAAGATTTGGTACAGGAAACCTATCTCAAAGCATATCGTTTTTTTAATTCTTTTGAACGGGGAACAAACTGCAAGGCATGGTTGTTTAAAATTTTAAAGAATAACTACATCAATATTTTTCGTAAAAACTCAAAAGAGCCAGGCAAAGTCGACTACGATCTTATCAAAGATTTTTATCACTCAATTAAAGATAGCTCCATTGATACCACTGAAGCAGATAGCGACTATTTCCACTCTTTACTGCACGAAGAGGTTTATCAGGCGCTACACTCATTACCAGAGGAATTCAGGGAGGTTATAGAATTGTGTGACATTGAAGGCTTTACGTACGAGGAGATTGCCAATATGGTCGAGAGCCCGATAGGCACCATACGATCAAGGTTGTTTCGAGGGAGAAAAATGCTTCGCGAACAGCTTGAAACATACGCATCACAACGCGGTTTTCATGGTGGCACTGATCGATAAACCACATTACTTATAACGATTTACATTATTATGAACTGCCAACAAGCTTATCAGCTTATCAGTGCCGCTGTTGACGGCGAACTTTCCTGCCATGAAAAAGAAAAATTTTTCCAGCATCTTGCAGAGTGCACAACATGCACGGAAGAGTTTAACGATGCCATGAAAACAAAACTGATTATCAAAGAACGAATCATCAGGTTTACAGCACCACAAACCCTGATTAATTCAATTATGCACTTAACCCACCATTGCGCACAAGAGAGTAATTTATAAAGTTAACAATTGCTTATGACTTTGTATATTACTCTAATAAGTCAAAAGGAAAACTCAATAAATATTCAATATATTGCACGATCTTTTACAGAAAAACCAACAATAAATAAGCAAGAAATCACCATATATGAGACGTTTTGTTGAATAGTAACACGATTATAATTGACTATGAACCAGATTACGCTTACTGAAGAAGAGGGCAAGCAATGGAATTCTATTTTATCGGATGATATGCTTGAGGCGGTCTCTCACCGCTTTAAATTACTTGCTGAACCTATGCGACTGAGGATTTTACGGACACTGTGCGATCAGGAGCGTACCGTTATGGAGGTGGTTGGATTAGTAAATGCGAGCCAGGCAAACGTTTCCAAGCATTTGACCCTTATGCACGAAAATGGAATGGTAAGCCGCAGAAAAGAGGGGATGAAATGCTATTACAAAATTGTTGATGAGAGCATTATTTATACCTGCTATCTGACATCAAAAAGTCTTGTCGCCAATCTTCAGAATCGCCTCAATAGCGCACAAAAACCCGGCACACAGCTTCCAATGCAAAATGTATGACATTTTTTCTTCGAGAGTGACAAAAAGACAATATGCTTGTCACTCTTGACTGGTTTTTGACACACCTCGCACCACTATCCCCGGATAATTCCCTTATACACGCTTTGGCACACTTTTTGCTATAACTATTATTGATGAAGTTTTTCATCAACAGTTAGTAGTAAAAACAAAACAACCGTCTAAACTCAAAAAAACAAAGGATAGAGATATTATGGGTAAAATTATTGGTATTGATCTTGGCACAACGAACTCCTGCGTCGCTGTTATGCAGGGATCGCAGCCAACAGTTATCGAAAATTCAGAGGGTACTCGCACAACACCATCCATCATTGGTTTAACCAAAACTGGCGATCGTCTTGTTGGTCAGGCTGCAAAACGGCAGGCAATTACTAATCCGAAAAATACCATTTTTTCGATAAAGCGCTTTATGGGGCGCAAATACAATGAAATTGAAAACGAAAAAAAACTTGCCCCGTATGAAATTATCAATGAAAGTGGCGAAGCTCGTGTAAAAATTAACGACAAAGTGTACTCTCCACAGGAAGTTTCAGCAATGATTTTGCAAAAAATGAAACAGACTGCTGAAGACTTTCTTGGTGAAAAAGTGACCGAAGCGGTCATCACGGTTCCAGCATATTTCAATGATGCACAGCGTCAAGCCACCAAAGATGCTGGTCGCATTGCGGGTCTTGATGTCAAGCGTATTATTAACGAACCGACAGCCGCAGCATTGGCTTATGGTCTTGATAGAAAACAGTCGAATGAAAAAGTAGCAGTGTTCGACCTTGGTGGTGGAACATTTGATATTTCTATTCTTGAACTTGGCGATGGCGTTTTTGAGGTAAAGTCAACCGATGGTGATACACATCTCGGTGGTGACGATTTCGATCAGAGGATTATTAACTACCTTGCTGATGAGTTCAAAAAGCAGGAAGGACTGGATTTACGTAATGACGCCATTGCATTACAGCGTCTTAAAGAGGCTGCCGAGAAAGCTAAAATTGAGCTCTCATCAAGAACAGATACCGAAATCAATCTCCCATTTATTACCGCAACTCAGGAAGGACCAAAGCACTTGGTGATCAATCTGACTCGCGCAAAATTTGAAGCGTTAGCGTCTGATCTGTTTGATAAAATTCTTGACCCTTGCCGTCGTGCCATCAAAAATTCTGGCGTTGAAATGAAGGATATTGATGAAGTTGTGCTGGTGGGTGGTTCAACACGCATCCCGAAAGTGCAAGCTTTGGTCAAAGACTTTTTTGGAAAAGAGCCAAACAGAAGTGTTAATCCTGATGAGGTTGTTGCTATTGGTGCCGCCATTCAGGGTGGCGTGTTGAAGGGTGATGTTACCGATGTGCTTTTGCTTGATGTAACTCCTCTGTCGCTTGGTATTGAAACGTTAGGCGGTGTTATGACCAAGCTGATCGATGCGAACACCACAATTCCAACAAAAAAGCAGGAGGTTTTTTCAACAGCAAGCGATAATCAAACCTCAGTAGAAGTGCATGTTTTACAAGGTGAACGGCCAATGGCGACAGATAATAAAACTCTTGGGCGTTTCCACCTCGGCGATATTCCTCCATCACAAAGAGGGACTCCTCAGATTGAGGTGACATTCGACATTGATTCAAACGGTATTCTGCACGTCTCCGCAAAAGACAAAGCAACAGGAAAAGAGCAGAGCATTAAAATTGAATCGAGCAGCAAACTCACCGATGCCGAAATCAACAAAATGAAAGAGGATGCGAAAGTGCACGCGGCAGACGATCTGAAGCGCAAAGAGGATATTGAAACGAAAAACGTTGCAGATTCTCTTATTTTCAGCACAGAAAAGCAGTTGAAAGAGCTGGGCGATAAAATACCTGCGGACAAAAAGCCAGTGCTTGAAGGTGCTCTTGAAAAACTGAAAGAGGCTTATAAAAATGGCACCATTGAGTCCATCAAAAGCGCTATGGATGGACTGAATAAGGAGTGGAATGAAATTACATCTAACCTGTATCAGTCACAAAATCCAGAAACCACACAAGGTGAGCCTGACGTACAAGGTGGTGAAGGTGCAAAAAGCAAAAAAACAGGTGAAGATGGAAATGTTGAAAATGCGGAATACGAAGTCATTAACGACAAGTAAACACTCATTCATAGAGTTCGCTCATAACAAAGGGATTCATCGTGAATCCCTTTGTTATTTATGCGGCTTTTACTAATTTCAACATTATTAACGCCAGTTTCAACGGTGTGATTTTTGCAAATTTAAACTGCACAATACAATGCAACCTACGCTCAGCCGTCCAGACACCAGCAAAAACCAGGTCAGGGTCAATACAGCAGGGCCGTGGTCTGGAAATGCAGCTCATAAAGCTGAAAAATACTTTATCACTTCTGCAAAAAGAGATAATAACGGTAAACTACAAGTCCAGATAAGCCCCGCTTCTGGACGCCGGAAATTATCACCAACGAAAGAGATGATTAATAAAATCATTGGTGGTGAAATAGAACTCTTTGTACTTTCAACACAGACGGATATTGGTATTAATCTGCAGCAGCAAATACTTGATAATGAAAATCGTTATGTGATTGATTTCGATAATCGTGGTATTAAGTGGACAATGCGAGATATGCCTGTTTTTTATGATTCTCTCGAACGGCAGCTCTGTATTGAGGTGAATCGCAAAACTTATACGCTGAATGAATTCTTCAAATAAGAGACCTGTTGGCAACTCTTTTTGGCTGTAAGTGTAGACGAATAAAAAAATGCCCCGTTAATGATTTTTGCTAACGGGGCATTATCGTTTCAGATGGACAAATTGAACCTCTATGCTGTGATGGACTGTGATGGACAAACTCGTTATTTGAGTTTTTTCTTTGCCAGTGCAGCTTCAGGGGTTTTGCCATAAATAGCGAGCAAATCTTTAAAGCGCGCTTTTGCATTAACCGAGTCACCAATCAACTCAAACGCAAGCCCTTGTTTGTAGAGCGCAGCCGGTCGCTTTAAACTGTTGGTGTACTTCGCAATAACGACCTGATACTCAAGAATTGCATTCTCATACTTTTTTTCATCAAAAAAACTTTCCGCAAGCAAGAATTGTGCTTGATCGAGCAGTGGTGATTTTGGATAATTTTTTAAAAGCGCAATGAAACTCTCGCGAGCTACTGCGTCATTGTGCTGACTAAGTTTTTCTGACCCCACATTGAGTAACACAACGTCGCTCGCAAGAGGAGCTGGCTGCTCGACTGGTTGCGGAACAGGTGGTGGTAATGGTAAAACCTCTTTCTTCTTTAACTCTTGTGCCAATGTTGCATAGTTCTGCTCAAGTTTTTGTAATCGTGATTCAATACTACCCACCTGAGCAACCAAGAGTGAATCATCTTCAGTGAGCCGACTGAACGAGTTATTGTTCTTATGCTCACTCTCCTCTACAGTACCCCGTAATCGTGTAACTTCATCGCGAACTTGCTGTATATCGGCATACGAAACAGCACTTTGTGATTTAATGGTTTCAGCTTCGGTTTTTAATTTTCTCACATCATCCTGAACCACAAAAAAATCATTTTTCGATGCGCACGAACCCAAAATAAAAAGTGGTAAAAAAAGAAGTGGTTTAACGTATGTAATACTCTTCATCAATGCAGACAGTTATAGCTTATAAGTTATTTAATATAAGGTTATCTCTTCTTATCATATCAGCAGCAGTCAACTCTTCATTTAACAATGAAATGTGCTCTACGATTTTTTAGCCACGCCTCTTCACCTGTTCCTAAAGCAAAAGGGCGCTCTTCCCCTAAACTGATAGCATCAAGACGCGACGGGGCCACGCCAAGTCGTGTAATGTACTCTTTGGAACTCGATGCTCGACGCTCACCAAGCGCAAGATTGTATTCAGATGTTCCTCTGCTGTCACAATGGCCCTCAATAACAGCCGTTTTGTTGGTATTACTCACCAGCCATGCAGCATTTTTTTGCAGTTGCTCTTGAGCTTCAGTACTGAGCGCTGAGCTGTCATAACCAAAAAAAACGTCACCTATGGGACCTGTCTGCCATTGATCAAACCCATAACCGGAAGGCATCTGCTGTACCTGAGGTGCAGTGGCAGGAACAGAACGCTTAATGGTGGACGATCGTTTTGATGATGGCGTTTCCACAGTTGCCGGTGAGGTCGGTGTAACCTTTGGAGTAGAGGTATTCGTGGCAACTTTCTGCGATGAACATCCTCCCATCACCATCAAAACAGATACTATAATAACGCCAATCTCTTTTTTCATAATCATTTCCTTTTTTTAAATCATAAAAAGCTCACAAACACAGCAAACATAACAGCAAAAAGCATTCATATACAAGATGAGAAAAAACAGCAAAACAAACAACATCGGCAAATAAGAGACTTTAATGCCTCTTCAAATATTGTGCGCAGGTAAATTACTTGGTAAACAATGACCACGATGGCTGCATCTGCTCCCCTGCCAAACGTAAAAGCTGACGCTGATTTTTCCCTGTTGCACTCATCACAAAAAGCTTTTTCTGCCCTTGACGATTTGAGGTAAACACAATCATACGACCATCGGGAGACCATGACGGCGATTCATTGTTGCCAGAGTTTTCAGTCAAACGTGTCAAGCCAGAACCATCAGTATTGACGACAAATATATTAAGCGCACCACTATTTTCGCGCATGGTAAAGGCAAGTTTATCACCCGTTGGCGACCATGCCGGCTGTGTATTATAGTTCCCGCTGAAAGTTACTCGTTTGATAGCGCCCGACTCGATTGCTTGAGTAAAAATTTGTGGCTGTCCGCTGCGTTCGGAAACATAGGCAACGTAACGCCCATCAGGTGAAAATGTTGGCGACAAATCAATACCATCGTTTTTCGTTATTCTGCGAAGAACTTTGCCTTGAGTATTGATGAGATAAATCTCCTGGTCGCCTTCAAAAGAGAGTGTTGTGGCAAGCTCGCTATTATTGCGCCATGCAGGATCAATACCAATACCGCTATTTGCTACCGTAAAGCTCTGCTTGCTCGCAAGATTTTTGATGGTGAGTTTTGATCGACCTGATGAAAAATCGGTGTATGCAAGATAATGACCATCAGGTGAAAAAGCAGGCGTTAAGGTAATGGAGTGTAAAATTGTTAACTGCTCAACACCAAAACCATCAAAATCGCATTGATATATCTCTTTAAACCCTCTGTGGTTGGAGACAAACACAATTTTACTGCCAAAAACAGAACTTTTGCCAGTAAAAAACTCAATCAAATCTGCACAAAACGCATGACCAAGAGCACGAAGCTGCTGCTCACCACCTGTGTAGGCTTGTGTAAAAAGCAGTTTACTGCCCGAAATATCGTACACCTCCATCGTAAGCGTCACGCCATCGGCTTTTTTGGTCACTTTACCACCAACATATATCTCTGCCTCCACCGTATTCAAGGCACTAAAATTTACGCCACCTCGATTATTACCGACGCTGCTTTTCAGATTGAGCGGAGCTGGCACAAGGGTAAAAATATCGGTAAACTCCAAACCCGCACGGAGAACCGCATCCAGACTTCTTGCCGTATCAGCATCATTTTTACTCCGAACATCAAGCGTATTTAAGACGAGGGGAATATTGCCAGTTCCCTCTTTCTGGATCGCAATATATTTGTCCATCTCTTCCGCGACGAGTGGTAACGACAGGGTATGAAGAGCGCTGATGGCAAGCAGAATAATGGCTGCATATCGTTTCAATAATCTCATAAATCCTTAAAAATTAAGTAACTAAAAAATATCTTACGTTAAATTTTTTCACCGGCTTGACCCGATACCGGCTGGGGTAAAAACAAAACCGATCCAGAGATTATCGGTACCATACTCTTTTGGCAAAGCGGGAAGGGGGGAAGATTTTTCGATAGCTTTTGTAATGGAATTATTCAAATAATCGCTGGCTGCTTTTTTATCGAAAATAATCTGATTGATAGTGCCGTCAGCAAGAATATGAATGCGCACATACACCTCCATTCCTTCACTGCTTTTCAGGAATGTTTTTGAAAACTGCCAATTTTTCTGGATAATCGCTTTGATTTCAGCCTTATAGGTATATGATAATCCCCCGCCGCTCGCCACTTTACCAGTACCGGAACTATTGCCACCACTACCACTTCCCGAACCTGCTGCTGCCTTTTCCGCCTTGAGCTTCTGCTGAAGCCGCTCAAGCGCATTGTTAAGGGAACTTCGCGATTGCTGCTGCTCTGCCTGACCATCCACGCGTTGTTTGATATGCTCAAGCGCTTTATTAATCGAGACCTGGCTTCTCTCCACACCACTTTGCACAACAGATTTTTCCTGTTCCACGTTCTTGTCAGATGATGATGGATGAACCGTACCTGTTTTTTTTATTACAGGCACAGGCTTTGCCGTCACCTTTTTAACATCTTTTATAACAACAGGTTGTGAATCTGATGACGCCATAACAGCTTCAGCCGCTTCCGTGTTGGTAGAAGAGCCTTGCTCACCGCTCGATGGTGGCGCTGAAATCAGCGTTATGGTCACAATTTTCGGTATATCTCTCTGCGGTATGTGGCGTAGCTGCAGATAAAGAGCTGCCGCCAAAAGGAGAACATGCAGCACGGCAACAACAGCAAGCGAGAGATAAAATCTTTTTTCGGAATGTATGATGGTATCCGTTTTCATGCGCCAGCCTATCTCCCACCTTGCTGCATCACTGAAGCGGGCTCAGTCACCATGCCAATTTTTTCGATACCGGCATCCTTAATCTGCGCCATCACATCCATCACCAAGCCGTAAGGAAGCGACTTATCCGCTTTCAAATGAACCTCTTTCGTGTGTTGAATATCCAGCAGCATGGGTAATTTTTCGCGAACTTCAGATGCGGCTAATTGCTTATCGTTGATGAACACCCGACGTGAAGCATCAATAGCGATGATAACGGCATGCTCTTGTACCTCCATTTTTTTTAAGGTGGTTTTTGGCGCATCAATCTTGACGCCATGGGTCATCATGGGAGCAGTCACCATAAAAATAATCAGCAGCACAAGCATAACGTCAACGAATGGAGTAACGTTAATCTCGCTCAGCAATCGCCCTTTTTTTGAGCTCATCATCACCATTACTCCTCAGTGTCTTTAAAAAAGATATTGACGAAATCAGGGGAAAACTCCTCAATATCACGTTCGATAACACTGATTTGCTGAATAAAATAGTTATACCCCATCACTGCCGGAATTGCCGCCGCGAGTCCTGCCGCTGTAGCAATAAGTGCCTCGGAAATACCCGGCGCCACCACCGCAAGTGATGCTGACTGCGTAGCACCAATGGTTTGAAATGAGGTCATAATACCCCATACAGTACCAAACAGACCAATAAAAGGCGCTGTATTACCAACCGTTGCAAGAAAGGGGACGAATGATATGAGCCTTTTATTCTCAGCATTTGCCTCTCGTTTTACCGCCAAAACAAGTCGCGCCCTTACTTTACGAACATCAGCTTTACCATCAAGACCACGATACTCGATATAGGCGGCACGAAACACTCGTGGCAACGAACCGTGCTTCAGCGCATCGCTGTTCATAAAAGCTTTATCCGCATTATAAACCTCAAAAAAGTAGTCGAGAAATGCTTTTGACTCCTTGAGAGATTTGCGGACATACCCAAATTTGAACGCAATAATCGCCCATGAGATTA
>CAIQSY010000015.1 GCA_903874585.1 uncultured Chlorobiaceae bacterium
ATCACCTTTTTCCGCACCAAACTCAGTGGTCACCATCATGGTTGCAGCATCAACTTTGGTAATTTTCCCACCCATTGACGCAGCGCGCCACTCAATCATTCCAGGATAAAAACGCTCCCACCCTTTTTTAAATAATCCCTGTTTGGAGAAGCTATCCTTGGCATCAAAAATCACAATTTTTGATAGCGGCTTTTTCTCTTTCAGGTAGTGAGCAATCATGCTTACTCGCTCATAGGGACCAGGAGGACATCTGAATGGATTAGCGGGAGCTGCGATAAAGACTCTCCCTCCATCTTTCATATCAAGAAGCTGTTTGTGTAACAACGTGGTTTGTGCGCCTGCCTGCCATGCATGCGGCATAACACTGTTTGCAACACTTTCGCTATACCCTTCAATCGCATCATATTTAAAGTCAATACCGGGCGCAACAATCAGGCGATCATATCCAAGAACTTTACCACTTTTCAGTGTAACCTGATTTTTATCAACATCAATAGCAGTAGCCACATCAGCAATAACCGTCACCTGATATTTGCTTTGCAACACCTCATAATTGTGCGCAATATCCTGCATGGTCTTCAAGCCGCCAAGCACCCAGTTACTGAATGGGCATGTGTAAAAAACTGCTTTTGGTTCAACGAGCGTCACCTTAATGCTTGGATCAAGCTTTCGGAGATATTTCGCGGCGGCAGCACCACCAAAACCTCCACCGATAACCACTACTCGCTTCGAAGCAGCAAAAGCATGAGCATTATTTGAAACACCAAAAATACCAAGTGCAGAACCCGCAACCCCCGACAAGAGTAGCTTATTAAAATCCCTGCGTGATAGTGTATTACTCATTATCAATTCTCCTGCTGGTTTATTTATTGTGAGAGAGGGTTCCAAAATACTCAGCAATCAAGCGGAGTTCTTCATCCGTATAGCCTTTGGTATGACGAGCCATAACCGTTGAAGGACGAGTTCCTGATTTAAAGCTTTTTAAAGCCGTTTCAATGTACTCGACACTCTTACCATCAATCGAGGGGATAATACCAGCGCTTTTACCATCGGTACCATGACACGAAGCACAGGAGAGCGAAAGAATTTCACCACGAGGACTGCTCTCAGACTTTTGTGCTACAGCTTTTTTTGCTGCCTTGGCACTGCAATCGCTTGGAGAAGCCATACTTACCGCCGCAAGCGCTGTCAAACAGAGAGCTGATGCAATAAGCCGGATTTTTTTGTTTACCGCCATAACATATTCCTCCATAATTAGTTAATAAAAAGTTAAGCGTTCCAATCTCCCAAAAGTTTCACCAGTACCATCGACAAAACAGTACTCATTGCAAAAAATTGTCGTCTATTCATTGATAAACAACGAAGATTAACAGAGTAAAACCTTGCCGTCGTTAAACAGCAAAAGTATAGATTATGTTTTAACTTATATCTTTTAACCCAATTTTAAGAAATTCTTAGAATTATCACAATTGTTAATAATAAAATTAATCGTAAAATACATATATAACACTTCGCAAAAAGTAATACCGGTTGTGATGCAAACAGAATTTGCTGCGAAAACACTAAAAAAGCATAGTTATTTATCAACCGATTATTTGTTTCACGTGAAACATTCATTTGCTCATGTATGATATTATTGTAGCCGGTGCTGGCCATGCGGGTTGTGAAGCAGCACTCGCCGCGGCACGAATGGGATTATCAACGTTCTTGATTTCGTCCGACTTAACCGCGATTGCTCGCATGTCATGCAATCCTGCTATCGGCGGTGTTGCAAAAGGGCAGATAACCAGAGAGATTGATGCACTTGGGGGAGAGATGGCAAAAGCCATTGATGCAACGGGAATACAGTTCCGAATACTGAACAGAAGCAAAGGACCAGCAATGCACTCACCAAGAGCCCAAGCTGATCGGACACTCTACACGCTTTATATGCGCAGAGTAATTGAAGAAGAGCAATATATCGATCTGCTTCAGGATACCGTTATTGGAATTCAATGGTCAGAGGGAAAGTGCCTTGGGGTAACTCTCTCCTCAGGGCGATTCATTGCTGGCAAGGCAACAATCTTAACTTGCGGAACATTTCTTAACGGGTTAATTCATATCGGGATGAACCACTATCCTGGGGGACGCACCATAGCGGAACCGCCAGTTTATGGATTAACCGAAAACCTTGTGCAATGTGGATTTAAAGCAGGACGATTAAAAACAGGGACGCCAGCACGTATTGATGCGCGAAGCATCGATTACACAAAAGTGGAAGAGCAATATGGAGATAGTGCGCCCGTTACTTTTTCATTTCAAACGAATCCGGCGATTCAACGAAAACAGATAAGCTGTTTTGTCACCAAAACCACAGCCGAAACGCATGAAATTCTAAAAACAGGATTTGATCGTTCTCCGCTTTTCAGTGGAAAAGTTCAAGGCATTGGACCTCGATACTGCCCATCAATTGAGGATAAAATCTGCCGATTCCCTGACAAACAGAGCCACCACATCTTTCTCGAACCAGAGGGATTCGATACCAATGAAATGTATGTCAATGGATTTTCAACATCATTACCAGAAGATATTCAGATAGACGGCTTACGCTCCATACCAGGACTTCAAGAAGTAAAAATGATCAGACCCGGCTATGCTATTGAGTATGATTACTTTTTCCCTCATCAAATTAAACGCACTCTTGAGACCAAATTACTCGAAAATCTTTATTTTGCAGGGCAGATTAATGGAACGTCGGGTTATGAAGAAGCAGCCGCGCAAGGGTTAATCGCAGGGATCAATGCCGCGCTGAAAGTGCAGAACAGAGCGCCATTACTCCTGCAGCGATCCGACGCATACATTGGCGTCTTGATTGATGACCTCATCACCAAAGAGACGAATGAACCATACAGAATGTTCACCTCATCAGCAGAGCATCGCTTAATGTTACGCCACGATAATGCGGATATACGGTTATGCCATTTTGGCTATCAAGCTGGTTTAGTCAAGCAATCAGTAATGGAAAAATGCCAGCAAAAAATTGCACATATCGATGCGCTGAAACAACTGCTGAACAAAACAAAACTACAAGCAATTGAGTGCAATCCGCTTTTTGCGCAGCTCAACTATTCAATCGTCAGCACTCCAAAAGGCGCAACAACACTCTTAAAACGACCTGGAATTCATTTACCAATGCTTCTGGAAGCATCACCATCGATCAAAGAACTTGCAGAGCGCATCAGCAACGATCCATTAGTGTATGAACAAGTCGAAATTGATGTAAAGTATGAAGGCTATCTAAAAAGAGATGTAATGATGACTCAAAAAATTCAACGTCTTGATGCACACCAAATACCTGCTCTCTATAATTATAATAACGTCTCAGGGCTATCAAATGAAGGCAGCGAAAAGTTAAAAAAACACCAACCGGAAACCATTGGTCAAGCATCAAGAATATTGGGAGTTTCTCCTTCAGATGTATCCGTGTTGATGATTCATCTCGGAAGATAAAAATTCAGATGCGCAAGATAGCGGAGCATTTGATCGAAATGATCCAAAACAACAGACTTAAAAAGCCAATAAGTTTCACGTGAAACGATATATTATCCATAAGAAACTGATGCTGATGTAACAAGCTGGGATCCGATTAAAACTTGCCAAATAATAATAAGACAGAGATAGTATGGATAACTTTATTAATGATGTTGTCAATAACGACCTTTTATTTGGCAAGGATAAAGAGGAATGCATTGTAGGTGCCTATCAACTTTCCGACACGCTCATCAGAGTTTTTAATCGTCAAAATGGTGCTATCTATAGCCATGATGAACCGTTTTATCCATTTTTTTTCGCATCTGATGAGACTCTTCTTGAAGGATTTATACCTGAAGACAAAGAGAAGTTCTGGCTGGTGAAACTTTCAGGCTCCAACTACTATAAATCATTGGCAATTTTTAAAAACTGGAAAAATCAGCGCAATGCCATAGATTACATTAATAAAAAACGAAATAACGAACCACAAGAGAGTGGAAATAAAAATTCACTCTATGAGAGCAATCTCTTTATTTATAATAAAGGAGATGCCGTTACACAATATCTGCTACAAAGTGGAAAAACTCTCTTTAAAGGGATGATGTTTGATGACCTCTATCGAATGCAACTTGATATTGAGACGAATTATGATGCCAGCAAAAAAGGCAAAGCTTTTGGGGAAGATGAAGTCATCATTATTTCATTATCTGATAACCGAGGATGGGAAACAGCACTGCATTCAAAAAATCGAGGAGAAAAAAAGCTCCTTGAAGAGCTGATAGAGGTGATTGCAACCATGGATCCCGATGTTATTGAGGGACACAATATTTTCAGTTTTGATCTCTCCTATCTTCAAAAACGGTATGAAAAATATGGGATTCCATTTGCAATAGGAAGAAATCGTACCATACCAAAAACATATCAAGCAAGTATTCGATTTGCTGATCGCAGTATTGATTATCCATTTTTTGACGTTCCAGGACGCCATGTTATCGACACACTCTTTCTGGTACAAAGCTATGATATTGCAAAACGCTCCATGCAAAGCTATGGATTAAAAGCAGTTGCAAAACATTTTGGTTTTGCTTCACCAGATCGTACTTACGTTGATTATGGCGATATTGCAACACTTTGGGCAAATGATTATCAAAAACTGCTTGCCTATGCCCTGGATGATGTCCGCGAAACAAGAGCACTCGCCTCACTCCTTTCAGGCAGTAATTTTTACATGGCACAAATGCTGCCCTATACCTATGCTATGACATCGCGCATTGGCCAAGCTGCAAAAATTGAAATCTTATTAGTGAGAGAATATCTGCGTCGTAAGCAGGCTATTCCAAAACCATCATCGGGTCAGCAAAGCTCCGGTGGCTATACCGAAGTCTTCCTCAAAGGCATTCTTGGACCAATTGTGTATGCGGATGTTGAATCGCTCTATCCATCAATTATGCTCACCTACAATATATGCCCAAAAAGTGATGAGTTACGAGTATTTCCAAGCGTCTTGAATGATTTGAAAGAGCTGCGTTTTAAAGCAAAAGATAAAGCCCGTGCAGAAAAAAAACTTGGCAACACAGCGCTCGCCAATAACTTTGACGCCATGCAAGGATCGTTTAAAATTCTCATTAATGCCATGTATGGCTATTTAGGCTTCAATGGTGGAATTTTTAACGACTTTCTGGAAGCAGATAAGGTCACCACAACTGGGCAAAGCATCGCAAAAAAGATGATTGTGGAATTTGAAACGCGAGGCTGTAAAATTATCGAAGTAGATACCGATGGGATTCTCTTCATTCCTCCAGCCTCTATCACATCAGAAGAGGCGGAGCGGCAACTGGTGAGTGACGTATCACAACTTATGCCGGAGGGTATTAATATTGGGTATGATGGTCGTTTTAAAAAAATGATCTCATACATGAAAAAGAATTATGCCCTTCTCACCTATGACGGCATTATGACACTGAAAGGATCGTCATTAACCAGCCGAAGTGGTGAAAAATTTGGAAGAGATTTTGTTCGGCGAGGATTTGAAACGCTGTTAACTGAAGATATTGAGGGGTTACACCATCTCTTTACCGAGTATAAAAACAAAATTCTAAACCATGAGCTTGATATTACAGAATTTTCAAAAACCGAAACATTAAAAAACTCACTTGAACAATATCTTGACGATGTAAAATCTGGAAAAAGATCAAAAGCAATCACCTATGAAATCGGCATCAAATCAGGCATGAGTATTATCAAAGGTGATAAAATAACCTACTACGTTTCAGGCTTAGGTAATGCAACATCATCATGGGATAAAGGGAAATTAGCTTCGGAGTGGAATCAAGAAAAACCAGACGAAAACACTCAATTTTACCTCAAACGACTTGATGAGTATTGTCAGAAATTCTTACCTTTTTTTAAACCGCAAGATTACAGTATGATTTTTTCGACCGACACACTTTTCACCTTTTCATCAGAAGGAATAGTGCTGCAAAAAGAGATACGCAATACAATAGCTGTTCAAGATGATGAGTCCTAATCACACATCAACCAGCTCTTCTACAAAATTGCAGAGAACAATCAGAAGAGAAGTATGATATTTCATTTCATCTCTAAGGAACTGTGTAGTATCTTTTATTGTAGTAGCAGTGTAAACCTTTTATTTAAAATCAATTCTGAACATCATTATGATAGATAACAAAGTACTTCCAATTACTGACGACGTAACATGGATAGGTGTCTTAGATCCAGGTCTTATTACTTTCGATATCGTTATGGAGACGAAATATGGGACGACCTACAACTCATATTTCATCAATGCGGATAAAAAAACGGTTGTTGAAACCTCCAAAGAGAAATTCTGGCCTGAATATTTAGCTAAAATTCAGCAAATGACCGATCCAGCAGAGATTGAATACATTATTGTTGATCATACCGAACCGGATCACTCAGGAAACGTCCGCAATCTTCTTGCAGTAGCACCAAACGCCACTATTGTTGGAAGTGGTAATGCCATCAAATTTCTTAGAGATCAAACGGGACACGATTTTAAATCGCTCATCGTCAAAACGGGTGATACTTTAAGCTTAGGGAACAAAACGCTTCATTTTATTAATGCACCTAACCTGCACTGGCCTGATACCATTTACACTTGGTTAGAAGAGGATCGTGTACTCTTTACCTGCGACTCATTTGGAGCACACTTCTGCCATGAAGCCATGTATGATGATGTAGTTGGTGATTTTGACAGCTCATTTACCTACTATTTTGATGCTATTCTCAAACCTTTCAGTAAATACATGATTCAAGCAATCGAAAAAATCAGCACGCTTGATATCAAGGTTATTTGCCCTGGACATGGACCAATTTTACGCTCACATTGGAAAAAATATGTTGATCTCTCGTTGCAGTACGCCAATACAGCGATTGCATTACCGAATGAAAAAAACATTTTGATTGCATACGTTTCAGCGTATGAAAATACCACCTTGATGGCTGAAAAAATTGCCGAAGGTCTTCGCCAATCATGTGATTTCCAAGTCAATATTTGCGATATTGAGCATATAAGTTCACACGAACTTGAGGAAAAAATTGCCCATTGTACTGGAATTATTGTAGGATCGCCAACCATCAATCAAAATATCCTGCCACAAATCTATAATCTCTTTGCAACCATTAATCCAATACGCGATAAAGGTAAACTTGCCGCTGCATTTGGTTCTTACGGATGGAGTGGAGAAGCCTCAAAAATGATTGAGGCAAATTTCACCATGCTGAAGCTCAAGGTGTTTGAACAGAATTTAATGGTGAAATTCAAACCACATGAGCCTGAGTTTGAGAAATGTAATGCCTTTGGTAAAGCATTTGCAGACAAAATGATAGAGATGTATCAGTTGAGCTGCTTCATCTGAAGAGCAGAAGAGTGATACCAAAAATGGTATAAAAATAAAATATGAGAAACAAAAGAGCTGCAGGAATCACCTGCGGCTCTTTTGTTATCGAAAAATAATATCGTTAACAATTTGCTGCTCCAACGCTTGATTTAGCTTGCCAATAATATCACGTTTACGGTAGTTAAGTTCCATACGCCATGACGGATTCTTGACACGAATAAAGAGTTGACCATCAGAAAATCGCTCTAAAAATGTTGCATTTGCAATCGTATCGCCCACCACACTATTCCAAACTTGAAGAGTTTTAAATTGTTGACGAGCCTCTTCTAACCCTAAAAAATGGCATAAATCAACAACAATTGTGGAAATTTTTTTTGGATCTTTTGTTCTCGACATGGTGATGTGAAGTGGCCCCTTCGAGTCAGACAATAAAAAGGCGAGTTTAAGTTGGTAACCAGCCCTGATTCATACAGCGGAAAGGCGCTGTCCCTTGATACCATAGCCATCTCATTCTTCGGAAAGCTTGTTCTTCTCACCATACTTGTCAACTATCCTTGCACCACCTCCGCTGGCTGCTTGGTA
>CAIQSY010000016.1 GCA_903874585.1 uncultured Chlorobiaceae bacterium
CTGATGATTGTCACCAGCGACCATTCGAACAGCTACATGCGTCTTCAGGAAGAGCTTGGCAAGGGCAATCTGCCAGTGCAGACCGTGGTGTCAGGAAAGCAAACCTATGCTGATGGAGATGTAACATACAGCACAACCGGCCACACGAACGAACTGGTCACGCTGCAAGCACGAGGAGCTGGGGCTGAACTGTTCAAAGAGTATGATGGCGTGTTGTATCCGGGAACCAATATCGTGGACAACACCAAGATTTACGAGGTCATGATGAGTGCTGCGAAAGATCTTGGTGTCGAGCATATCGTCCTGTTCATCGGTGACGGCATGAATATCGAACATGAAATTGCAGGCAGCCAGTATCTTTATGGAAAAGATTTTGGTCTGACCTGGCAGGACTGGGGTCAATTGGAAGATGGATGGTCGGGCTATGCAAGCACATGGGATGTTTCATCATACAATACTTATGCACAAGCTGCAGGAGCAGCGAGCTACAACGCCAGCAACTTCAATCCGCTTATCGGCTATAATCCCGCACAGGGCGGCGAGACTCCGCTGCCAACCGGAGTGATGTTCAGTGGCACACCAACAAACGATGAGGTAGGTTCACTTGATATCAAGATCACGGCCACCGACGAAAGCGGAGCGACAGCAAGCGAAGTGTTCACATTGACGATAGAGAACATTAACCACGCGTCCACAGGCAGTGTCTCTTTCTGGAAAACCGGCGAAGCCATTACCGACGTCACCACAACCCTCACCGCCTTGCCAACCGATGGCACACACGCCATTGAACTGAAAAACATACACGTTAAAGCTGATGGCAGCCATACCGTTGAGGTCTGGGCAACCACGCCAGACAGCACAACCGGCAGTGTTGAGTTTGAATTTGACCTGCCAACCGGCTCAACCGCAAGCTGGCAGGATGCCGCCAAACTACCTTCCGGCTGGACGTCAGTAAACCACATCACCGCTACGGGAGCATTCCGTGTTGCTGGCATGAGCACCAATTCTTTAGCCGAAGGTGCCGTAAAACTTGGCACGCTTACCATCAGCCAGGCAACCAATCCCGACACCTTTGAACTTGCCATGACGCACGCTCAACTTGGCGATGACGATGTTGCCGGCTATGCAGTCAGCAGCGTCAGCTCCTCCACCGGCAGCAGCAATGAGTACAGTTACCACTCGCTCACCGACGGGCACTATGCGCTCACGGGCGACAAAGCTGCAGGTGATGCGGGAAGCGCCGTCCATGCTAACGATGCTCTTGCCGCGCTGAAAATGGTGGTGGAACTCAATCCCAACGACGATGGCAGTGCCGTGTTGCCCTTCCAATACCTCGCAGCCGACATCAACCATGATGGTAAAGTGCGGGCAAACGACGCGCTTAACATTCTCAAAATGGCTGTCGGCATTGAATCAGCACCTGCTGATGAGTGGATTTTTGTTGCCGAAAGCGCCGCAGGCAAAACCATGGATCGCAGCCACGTGGATTGGTCAGATACTTGCACCATCATTGACTTAAACTATGAAGCCGTTAACCTCGACCTTATCGGCATCGTTAAAGGCGACGTTGATGGCAGTTGGAGCGCGATCGGGTAATTTTTGATTTTGAATGATGAATGGTGAAAAGGTATGGTGGCTGTTCAAGACAACACCGGACAATTCATCATTCACCATCATCAAAAAAACATAACGCCACTCCTCTGCTTTTGTTTGCACAATCGTTGCATACCCTTAACACCTCCTCAACAGAACGAATAGTATTTTTGTACCGTGCATAAAAGTATATGCAGACAAGGTGTTTCTGAATGTTTTACAATCGTTTTACACAAACCAACCAAATACTTGTTTATGAAGAAAGTTGCAATGATAGTCGGTCTTGCCGCTGCCCTGGGATGCCATAATGCAGAGGCTGCAGAGTGGACTTGGAAAAGTGATATTCGCTACCGCTACCAATCTGATTTAACGGATATTCCTACAACCAGTGGCGAACATAGTCGCAATCGTCAGAGAATCCGTGCTCGCCTTGGCGTGTACCCATGGATAAACGAAGAGCTTACAGGCGGCATTCAGCTTTCAACCGCAGGCGCAGGAACAGAAACCACCTCTCGCAATGAAACACTCGACGATCAGTTCCTTCCTGATCCGATCTATCTGAACGAGTGCTTCATTAATTTCCATCCAATGGCTTTGCATGGAGAGGTTAATTTCATTCTCGGAAAACGCGACGTTGCCAATACGTTGATTGTTGAAAACGATCTCGTCTGGGATAGCGACCTCACCTTTGAAGGCGTAACCGCGCAATATGGTAAAGATGTTGATGGTAAAAAGAAAAGCGGATGGAGTGCGGTTGCTGGTTACTATATGCTGAATGAGATGGATCAAAAAGGAGATCCAACAAAACTGGAAAAAGATGCTTACGTAATTGTTGGGCAGGCAGCCTACAGTGGCGAAGCAAGCGATCTCACTTACCAGATTGGTGCTGGTTATTATGACTACATGAACTTTGATGTAAAAAATAAATCTGTAGCAGCAACGCAAGCAACTACCGCACCATTTACTTATACTGCAGCAACTTCAGCTAAATATTCACCAGAATACGATTACACCGGTAAAGACTTCAATATTCTTGAAATCTTTGGCTCCATTGGTGGTCAATTAACAGAGAAGCTGCCATGGAAAATTGCTGGACAGTATGCAGTCAATACCGCCCAGACCTCAACCAATCCTAACATTGATGAGAAAAAAGTGCACAGTTATCTTGCAGGCATCAAAATCGGTAATGCCAAGAGTGTGGGCGACTGGTCACTAGGTACCGACTATGTAAAAATCGAACGTGACGCTCTAACCATTTTAACCGATTCCGACCGTAATGGTGGCAGTGCAACAGATCTCAAAGGTTTTAAAGTGAGTGGCGCGTACCATCTGGTGCAGGACATGACGGTTGGCGCAACCTACTTCAATTTCAGCAAAATCGGCGATGATACAACAAGACATACTTTCATGCTCGATACCGTCATCAAGTTCTAAACAATGTGTGTTGTTCTTTCGTTGTGTTGTGTGGCTGGTTTACAAGGCTGCGGCATGGTGCTGAAGCGCAGTCTTGCTGAACCGGTTGAGGATCAACAAATTTTGTTATTTTATCAACTCATTAATTTCAGATTACCAATCTTATTACCAAAACAATCACGACTATGAAACTCTTTAGAAAAATACTTTTCAGTGCAACCATGCTGGGCGTTATGGCTTCAGGCACAGCAAGTGCTGCCGGCAAGATTGTTATTGACGGTTCGACAACGGTTGGTCCTATTGCCAAAGCCTTTGCAAGCCACTACACCAAAACCACCGGCGTACAGGTCACCGTCAGTGAATCCGGTTCGGGTAACGGCGCAAAGGGCTTGATCAACAAAACTTGCGATATTGCCGATATGTCGCGCGCAATGAAGAGCAACGAGGTCTCTGCCGCAAGAGCAAAGGGCGTGCAACCTGTCGAGCACATTGTTGCGCTTGATGGACTTTCGATGGTTGTTAATCCACGCAACCGCGTCAACGCACTCTCAAAAGCCCAGATTCGCGCTATCTACATGGGTAGATACACCAACTGGACTGAGCTTGGTGGACCAAATGCGCCAATCATCATGATTCAGCGTGAATCAAACAGCGGCACACAAGACTCCTTTAAAGAGCTGGTGATGGGCAAGGATAACCCGATTTCCAAGAGAGCAGAGACTCAGTCGAGCAATGGCGCTATCAAAAACCGCGTAGCAACTACACCAGGCGCTATCGGCTTTATTGGTATGGGTTTTGTTGATGAATCAGTCAAAGCACTGCTGGTTGATGGTATTGAGTCTGATGCAAAAACTGTTAAAAACGGCACTTACCCGATTCATCGCCCACTCTTCATGTACACCAATGGCAACCCGACTGGTGCTATTAAAGATTTCGTGGAACTACCAAAAACTCCCGAAGGCAAACGTATCATCAGCGAAAGTGGTTTTATCAACTACTATTAATTGATGAAGAGCAAACGCTCAATCGAAAAAAATACAACACACAAAAGCCGTCTCATCAGCAGACGGCTTTTGTGTTCTTAAAGCTCGCAGTAGAAACCATTATCTCATTCTCCATTCTCCATTTTCCATTGTTTTCCATACCTTACGCAAGGCTTCATCAACCTCGACAACAAGAAAAAATGATGCGTTCTCTGCATATCATCATTCGCGCAACCATCATTCTGTTACTTCTTCTTGGCACATCAGCTTGTCGCCAGCAGCGTCATGACGTGCGACACGACACCATTGTGACAGCAATTTCAGCAGACTTCGACTACCTCAATCCGCTGCTGATACAGTTTTCAATGTCGCGCGAAGTGTGCAAGCTGCTCTATCCATCGCTGGTACGCTCCACGTATAACGAACAACTCGGCAGCATGACGTTTTCGCCCAACGCAGCCAAACGCTGGGAATTCTCCAAAGATGGAAAAACGGTGACGTTTCATCTCCAAAGCAACGCACGTTGGCAAGATGGCAAACCCGTAACATCGCACGATTTCAAGTTCTCCTACGCTTTGTATAAACATCCAAAAATTGCCAGCTCACGGCAGCACTATCTCAACGACCTGCTGTTGCTTTCGGACGGAACGGCTGATATTGACCGCGCTGTTGAAACGCCGGACGACTCAACGTTAGTGCTGCATTTCAGTAAACCGATGGCTGAAGAGATTGTGCTCGACCATTTCAACGATATAATGCCGGTTGCCAAACATGTTTTCAGCAAATTTTCCGCAGATTATATTCGTGCCAAAGCCACCGAAATATCAGAAG
>CAIQSY010000017.1 GCA_903874585.1 uncultured Chlorobiaceae bacterium
CCTTGTTTTTTTCAGCATCGACGGGAATCGGATTGATCACGTCGGCATTATGATTGATAGCCGCCGTTTTGCTCATGCTGCAAGTAGTGGCGTGCGGCTGGATAATCTTTTTGCTCCCTATTATCAAAAGCGATACGCTTTTGGTTCGCGTTTGATAACGACTTACTGAGCCGTTATTGCATGTTGAAACGGAAGTTCCAGACAAATATTAAGTCAGAAATACCCACAAACCATTACTTTTAAATTAGTTATACGATTAGCATAGTCTTTGTTATTGTGACTACAGCGGAGTGTTTTTGACGAGATCGCAGAAGAACTTGTGAGGCAGGCTAAGTTTTTTATTGAATCTATCACCAAATATAGGCAATTAATTTCTTGTATACAAATTTATTAGTGACTACAAAATTTAGCGATAAACCTCTTAAAATGTTATAAAATATAGCGGTAAAGATTTTCTGCTCCGGAACTTCCGCTGAACAGATCAAGATTTGGACGAAAGAGGAAGCGCTGACAGCCCCAGCGATAGTGGGCCGGTTAAAGGAAGAGTGCGATGTAGAGGTGAGCATTGGTACCGTGCGTAATGCGTTGAAAGCACTTGGCACTATCTGGAAACGTACACGTCATAGCTTAAAAAAAAAAAGAGATGAGGTCAGGTTTAGACAAGCAGAGTTAGCAATCGAAGAGATGATAGCGCAAGCCGAACGTGACGAAATCACCATAGCCTATGTGGATGAAACTGGTTTTGCACTGGCCCAGCCAAACCGCAGTGCTTGGACACCTAGAGGCAAATGTCACAAGATTGATGCCAATCGGGGAAAACGCCTGAATGTCATCGGTGCCATGCTCTCTACGGGAGATTTGTACTCAGTTACTCAATGGAAAACAACAAATTCAATACTGTTTACCGAGTTTCTTGAGCTGCTGATGAAGTACGTGGGCAAGCCTTTAACTGTGATTCTGGACAATGCTTCATTCCATAAAGCGAAGGCTGTTCAGCCGATATTGAAGGCGCTGGCTCGAAAGGGACTGAAGCTCTATTTCCTGCCGCCCTACAGTCCAGAACTCAATCGAATTGAAAAGTATTGGCATAAGGTGAAGTATGAATTGATGGAATTCAAGACAAGAAATGCCAAAACCCTTGAAGAAGATGTTCGCAAAATCTTGGCTGGCTTTGGGACGGATTACGTAATGACTTTCTGATGAGCGCTTAAAGTCATCGGGTGTCCATCCCTGGTGGAGCCGGTAGCGCCGGTGCGCTTCCGGCATGTGTTCTGTTTTGGTCGTATAGCCGTTACGCAGAAGAGTTCGATGATGAAGCGCAATCCGCTGGAAGTCCAGAAAGACCTCAACAACCGATTCATCATAGATAAGCTTAACCCGTTTGCCGATATACTGATACGGTACACTGTACTGGTGCCAGTCTTCGCCAAGAATAACGTGATAGCTCTTCTTAACGGTTGCCATGGCTTCATGTTTCAGTTGGAATGCCGTAGCAGGCAATGCTCCTAATGATGCTTTTTCTCCTTGCTCAAACCGCTGCCGTCGGCTGAGTCCGTACTGCGACATGAGTCGATCATTGAATTCTTCGAGTAACTGGCATGTCCGATACTGAAGGGCTGACAGACTGGTAGCTGTCTCTTTGCGCTGCCGGGCATAGATCTGCTGATAA
>CAIQSY010000018.1 GCA_903874585.1 uncultured Chlorobiaceae bacterium
GTATCCGCTGTTTTTTTACTACGGCAACTCCTTTGGTGTATGCTTGCCACTCAAAGGTGTCGTACAATACTTTCTGCTCTTTTGATGCGGTGAGCGCTGCAATGCGCAATCCCGACACACGAATTGTCTCATACAGCGCCTCAAACGAAGCACTCTGGTGTAATCGGTAATAACGAGTTGTCGGCTGAGTACGCATTTGGTGTATCAGTTTGTTGAGGAAGAGGTTAACAGAGCGATAATCTCCTCAGGTTTTTGGACGACCATTTTCGCCCCATATTCCAGCAGTTCGCTTTCTGGCCTAAAACCCCACAGCACTCCAAGTGGAAACATGCCAGCTCTTGTTGCGGTCAACATATCAACACCACTGTCACCAACATAAAGAATTTCGGCTGGTTCCACTCCAAGCATCTGCGCAACAAGCAGCGCTCCTTCAGGAGCAGGTTTATGCGCAATTGCGCTGTGGTGCCCCATCACCACATCAAAATGCCATGTATTTAATAATACTTCAGCGCACACTTTTGTAAAGGGATCCGCTTTGTTTGAGAGTATCGCCAGTTTGATGCCATGCGCTGTAATGGCATCCAGCAAAGTGTCGATGCCCTCATAAGGGTGGGTGAGAATATTCCAGTTTTTGCCGTAGTGTTCCATGAACTCCGGAAACAGCCGATCAATACTCTCATCCGTTGCTTCGCCATCGGGCAGCGCTTTTCTTACCAGCTCACGCATACCATATCCAACCAGAAAGCGATAGTCATCAACACTATGCTGCGGGTAATTATGCCGCGCAAGAATGGTATTGAGGGAATTCACAATATCCTCAAGGGTATTGAGCAGTGTGCCGTCAAGGTCAAAGATAACAGCTTTAATAGTCATAGGTTCTTATAAATTTGCACTCTTTTGTTACAATTTGGCAAAAAAAAAGCACCCTATGTCTAATGCATAAGGTGCTCTCCAATCGACGCTTTTGGCGTTTACTTTTTAGGAGCAATAGCTTCTGCTACATTCTGAAACACCTGCCCAACGGTGTTTGATGCGCTTCCAACAAGGTCAATTGCTGTTTTTGCAAGAGGCTCTACAACCTGCATGATAGCGCTGAATCCTGTGTTTACAACTTCAAGCTGCTGCTGAGCAACTTTGCCAGCAGTATCAAGAAGAGCTGAAACTGCGGCGGTAAAATCGTTTGTTTCGTTTGCCATAGATGTTTGTATTTTAAGGGTTATAAGAGAAGAAATACTGAATGCAAACTCAGCGGATAAAAACAGTGCCAAAAGGCTCTGTTTCATCTGTCTGTATTCTTTGTAAGAAGTATAAGAAAATAAAGTTATAGAAACCAAAAGAAACTTTGTTGAAGATTGTGCGGACTCTCTCTTGGTTTGCATAATGTTACAAAGTTGTAACAGACGTGCTTTTGTTTTCTATGACTAAAGCTTATAGATTAGGCATCTCTACAAAACGTGATTATACAAGAGTGTTGTTTAACTGGTAATTGTTGAGGAAAGAAATCATTCACACTATGGCTGCTGAGCGTTCAGGAGAGAGTACCCGTTCTAATGATTTTGTGCTGAGTGCTCGTAAACGTGCTGCGCAGAAACTGATAACCCAATTTGGTGAAGGTGTGTTGTTTGTCCTTGCAGCCTTTGTCGCCATTATTGTGCTGTTCATTTTCTTTTTTGTTGCGCGTGACGCCGTTCCCTTTTTCCAGATTCGTGGCTTTTCAGAATTTTTTACCAGTTCAAACTGGTATCCTGCCGATGACCCTGCCGAGTTTGGTGCTTTTGCCATTATTTATGGCAGCGCCATGGTTACCCTCGGCTCTGCGTTGATTGCTGTTCCTATGGGCGTTGCCGCAGCCATCTGCTTGAGTGATATTCTCCCATTTTCTATCCGTCAGTACGCCAAACCTGTTATTGAAATGCTTGCCGCTATTCCTTCAGTGGCATTTGGTTTTTTTGCGCTCGTTGTACTTGCGCCACTCATGCAGAATAGTGGTGGTGCGCTCTTGATGTGGGTGTGGTGGATTCTTGTTTCTCCTTTTCTTCTCCTGACGGTTATTGTGGCGGCTGATCTCTTGACGAATACTATTCAAGATGAAAAGCGTCGCCAGCAACGCTATGTTACATTAGTAGTTCTCTTTGGCGTGATTGCTATCGCCGTGTTGCTGAAGGTTGGCGCTGTGCTCAACGGTATTCAGATTATCACTGGTACTAATGCGCTGAACGTCTCGATTATTCTCAGCTTTATGGCGTTGCCCACCATTGTCAGTGTCTCTGAAGATGCGCTGCAGGCTGTTGGACGCGATATTCGCGAGGGGAGTTATGCGCTTGGAGCCACGCGAGCCGAGACGATTGTTAAAACTATTCTGCCTGCGGCAAGCAGTGGTATTCTGGCGGCGGTGATTCTGGGTATTATGCGTGCACTTGGTGAAACCATGGTTGTCTGGATGGCTTCGGGGAACTCCTCCCACGTTCCAGAGCCTTGGTTTAACTACCTCGAAGCGGTTCGCACGCTTACGGCAACCATTGCCGGTGATATGGGTGAAGCTGATCAGGTGACCGGTTCCGCCCGTTTTCATGTGCTCTTTGCCATGGGTCTTTTACTCTTGATTATCAGTTTTATCAGTAATCTTGTCAGTGAAAGAATTGTGGTGCGTCAGCGTAAAATTCTTACTGGACAGTAACTCTTTTCCATCAAACTCGGTTTTATGAATATCGGAACCAGAAAGATACTCGATCGATCGTTTACCGCTATTGGTTTTGGCTCAATCATTGTTATGGCATTGGCTTTGATGGTTGTTGTTGTCCCGATTTTGACCAATGGTCTTGGTGCAGTTTTTTTTACGGGGACGGTGGAGCATCGCAAATTGCTGCATGAGGAGTTTCAGCGTGGAGACACGCAAGATCTTTCCAGTGAAATAGCCTCTTCGGAGCGGTATCGTGCAAAAGCGTATGCCATACTCAGCGATTTTGAAGCAGAGCTTGAGCGTATGGAGCCTGAACAACAGGGGAAGTATAGCTCGAAATATGCGCAAGTAAGAACATCTCTTCAGTCGCTGCTCGGTCCGCTGCCGGGTGATTCACCCGCAATGTTGACACGCAACAAGTATGGGCAAACTCGCTGGGAAAAGGCTGAGGAGAAGCTGCACAGTTTTCTCTATGAGTCAAAGTGGGATAACTCTAATTCCGATGTTATGGGCAAAGAGTACTTTGTCCGGCGATCTCTCGATTTTAAAGGCACCTCACTTGCCCCTCTTTTTCCCTATGTCGAGAACAATCTTGAGAATATGCTGCTTCCCCGATTTACGGTGTATTGGGGTTTTCTCACCGACAGTTCTGTTGATTCTCACTTTTTTGGCGGTATCTGGCCAGAAATTCAGGGCACATTTTTTCTTGCAATGGGAGCAATGCTCTTTGCTTTTCCCATTGGCGTTATTGCTGCCATCTATTTTACAGAATATGCCAGGCCTGGATTTTTGAACAGTATGTTACGGAGTGCCAACAGTACACTTGCAGGAGTTCCGAGTATTGTGTTTGGTATGTTTGGTCTCGCTTTTTTTATCAATACTCTTCACGTCTCTGAATCAAAAAGCGTGCTTGCAGGTTCGTTGACGTTGGCAATTATGATTTTGCCCACCATTATCCGTGCAGCCGAAGAGGCTATTTTGTCTGTCCCGAAAACCTATCGTGAAGCATCGCTCAGTCTCGGTTCTACAAAATGGAATACCATTTTGACGGTTATTCTGCCAGCCGCATTGCCGGGTATTTTAACCGGTGGCGTTATCAGTCTCGGCAGAGCTGCGGGTGAGACGGCGCCAATTATTTTTACAGCAGCGGTGAGTGTAGGTTCGGCTATTGGACTGGCAGATATTTTTTCGTCACCAACGCCTGCGCTTTCATGGAACATTTATAACCTTGCCAGCGAGCATGAAGCAGCGGCAGAAATTCGCCACGTTCAGTATGGTATGGTGCTTGCTCTTGTTTCGATTGTGTTGATGCTGAATTTGTCAGCAATTGTTCTGCGTGCTCGAATTTCTAAAAAATTAAAAGGCTAACAACCAATATCTCATGGCAACTGATGTAAGACAAGCTCCTGAGAGTGCGTCAGCAAAGAAATCAACTCGCGATATTTATCTCCCACCTGAACGAAAAGTAGTGACTGGTGGAGGAGAGGCTCACATTGTCGCAAAAAATTTCTCCATCTATTATGGTGAATTTGAAGCGGTCAAAAAGGTGAATGCCGATATTCTCTCAAAATATGTGACGGCGATTATAGGGCCAAGTGGTTGCGGTAAAAGTACGTTTCTTCGTGCTATCAATCGCATGAATGATCTTATTCCGAGCTGCCACACGTCAGGCACATTGCTTTTTGATGGGGCTGATATTTATGGAAAAAATACCGATGAAGTGCTGCTTCGTAAAAAGGTCGGGATGGTGTTTCAAAAGCCGAATCCGTTCCCGAAATCGATTTTTGACAATATCGCTTACGGACCTCGTCTGCATGGCGTGAGCGATAAGAAAAAGCTCATGGAAATTATTGAGCGAAGCCTGAAAAAAGCTGCAATCTGGGATGAAGTTTGTGACCGTCTCGACAAGAATGCGCTGGGTCTCAGCGGTGGTCAGCAGCAGCGCCTTTGCGTTGCCCGTACGCTTGCCGTTGAGCCTGAAGTATTGTTGCTCGATGAACCAACGTCAGCGCTCGACCCGAAAGCTACGGCGAAAATTGAGGATCTTATTCAGGAGTTGCGCGGCAGTTACACCATTATGATTGTAACGCATAACATGCAGCAGGCGTCGCGCGTTTCCGATTCTACCATGTTTTTCTACGAAGGTGTTCTGGTGGAACACGCCTCAACAGCACAGCTTTTTACCAACCCGAAAGATCCGATGACCGAAGATTACATCACCGGAAGATTCAGTTAACGAAATAAGAGTCAAACATAATGTCACCACGTCCGGTTCACGAGCTTATCACAGAACTCTCTTCAGTTCTTGTGCACATATCCGATAAAGTTGTTGCAAACTTGTATAACGCGCTTGATGCCGTTAAACGTGAGGATGAGCAGGGTGCCCGCCAGATCAGAATTGTCGATCATGAAATTGATATGGCTGAGGTGAGCCTTGAAGAGCGTTGCCTCGCATTTTTAGCGTTGCAGCAGCCAGTTGCGGGCGATTTGCGCACCATCATCACCATTATTAAGATTAATGATGATTTGGAGCGTATTGGCGATCTTGCAGTCCATATTATTGATCGAATGCCAGAAATCAATCCTGAAATGCTTGATTCCTTCTCTTTTGAAGTGATGGGCAGAAAGACGGGCGAAATGGTGAGTAAGTCGATTCAGGCATTTATCTCTAAAGATCGTTCATTAGCCGATGAAGTGTGTGCGCTTGATGATGAGATTGATGTTATGCACCGCGCAGTCTTTAAAAAGGTGACCGGATTGATGAAGAGCTCCTCTTCTGATGTTGATCCGCTTATCGCAGCGCTCAGCATATCGCGCTATATTGAGCGTATGGCCGATCATGCGTCACGCATTGCGCATGAGGTCATTTATCTGGTGACGGGTGAGATTGTTCGCCATAATGGCGGATTTTACGAAAAGCTTATCGAGTCGATTAACGAGTAATTGTATTACTTCACAATCACGCCACCGAAAGGTGTTTGCCGATTTTTCGATTCGTTGTCGAAAATGGTTTGTGTGTGCAAAGGTTGATGCGGTTGAGCATCATGCAGGCGTCTCTTTTATAAATTAATCGAGGCGCCTTTTGCTTTTTGCTTGCAGGTCTGCTAAATTAGCTTCACTTTGTAATCTTTACTCATTCATTAAAGCAAGGTGTTTAAACTTTATGGCTACATTGTTAGGGAAATTTTTCGGTGACGCACCGAAAAGCACAGAGACTCCAAACGCGTTTACGATCAAGATTGATCCTGCAAAGTTTGCTATTGCCACAAAACCTCGTGACACGATTTATATTCAGCTTGAAGCACTCAAGCAGAAGCTTACCAAGCTCTCCTCCAATGTTGAAAATAACCTGATGTTGAGTATTCGTGCTTCAACAAAGGGTAATATTGAACTCGCGTCATCAGCATTTAAATTCGATGAAGAGTACATCCGTAAAGGGAAATTCGAGGTTGAGTATCTTACCGTAGCTTATGGAACATTTCAGAATCTCTCCGGTGATGATTTGAAAGCGATCAAACATGCTCACATGATTCTCAAAGACCTTGAGCGTCTGGCACAGTTGGCGCTCAATATTGCCGATAAGGCGGAGTATGTGAAGTTTGCTAATGTGCAGGATCTCCACAAAGATGAGTATGGGCTGAAGCCGATGGGCGATATTACTGCGGAGATGATTAAGAAAGCCGTTGAAGCCTATGTGAGCGGTAATTCCAAACATGCGAGTGAAACGCTGGTCATGATGACCGAAATTCAGTCGCTTTACGATGCAGCGGCGGCAAAAATCAAATCATCGGTGAACGACCAGAATATTATTAATCTGACCGGTATTTTATCGATTATAGAGCATGTTAAAGCATCCGCAGAGATATCCTGCTCTATTGCCAGCAATTTCTGCTGATCAAGTCGTGCAGATGACTTGAATGTGGTCTCATCGTTAAAGAGATGAAAAACAAGAAGTTCCTTCCAGTTCTCCTCTTGATTGTAACTGTTTTCGGGCTGTTTTTGCTGGCGCAACGCCGCGAAAAGCCCAAAACAGTTGCATCAGTTTCCCGTAGTTTTGACCGCATACCCGTTGCTGTTGCAGTGGTTTCACAAGCCACTCTTCGTGATAGTGTTGCTCTTGTTGGTACCATCGAAGCTTTTCGTGAAGCCGATATCTTTTCAGAGTCGGAAGGCATTGTTCGTCGCGTTGCTGCTGAACCCGGTGATCAGAAAAAAGCGGGAGAGCTGTTGCTGCTTCTCGATAATGAAGTTGCCGCTATTCGCCATACAAAGGCAGATGTTTTTTATCGGCAGAAAAAGCGGGATGTTGAGCGCTACAAAAATCTCTATAATGAGGGTGCTGTAACGCTCTCTCTGTATGAAACCGCGCAATTGCAGTATGAAGAGGCAAAAGCAGAGCTTGTTGCTGCTTCCCGAAAAATGAGTGATGCTGCAATTAAGGCACCATTTGCGGGCGAGATAACGGATCGTTTTGTCGAACAAGGCGAGCTGGTTCGTGTTGGTACAAAAGTGGCACATCTTGTCGATTTGAGTCGCATCAAGGTGGTGATTTTTGTGCCGGAGCAAGTGGTGACGAAATTTGATGAGGGGCAGCAGCTTACGGTTGTCAGTGTTCTGTTCCCGGGCGAAAAATTTAACGGCACTGTCGGCGCGGTTAGTTCAAAATCGGGGCTTGATCACACGTATCGTGTTGAGGTGGTACTGCCGAACGGTGGTGCATCACGCTTTCGATCCGGTATGTTTGCGACCGTCATCTCCTCTGGAGAGGAGGCGAGCGACGTGCTGATGGTACCACGCATCGCTTTGGTTTCAGGCATTCGTAAACCTGAAGTTTTTGTGGTTCGTAACGGCAAAGCGCGTTTGACATCTTTTGTTGCTGGCAGGGAGCTGCAGAACAATCTTGAAGTGCTCAGCGCCCTTGCGGTGGGCGATAGTGTTGTTATCAGCGGGCAGAGCGAGCTGCATGATGGTGCCGATATTCGGGTGATCGGGCAGCCAAAAGGCGCTGTAAAACCATGACGCTGACCGAACTCTCCATCAAACGACCAACGCTTATTGTCGTTATTTTCACTGTTTTTGCAATTCTTGGTCTCTTCAGTTATCGGCAGTTGAAGTATGAGCTGTTGCCGAAAATAACTCCTCCCGTTGTTACCATTTCCATTCAATATCCCGGAGCGTCACCCTCGGAGGTTGAAACCTCGTTAACGAAACCTGTTGAAGAGAGTGTTTCTGCAATTGAGCAGATCTCCTCCATTACTTCAACCTCAACTGAGGGGTTGTCGGTTGTTACCATTGAGTTTTCAAATTCTGCTGATATTGAAAAAGCGCTGCAAGATGCTCAGCGTAAAATCAATGAAGTGAGCGATCGCTTTCCCGACGAAACCAAAGCGCCAGTTATCAGCCGCTTTGCGCTCGATGAAGTTCCCGTGCTGCGGCTTGGTGCCACCTCGTCACTGCCGGATGCAGAGTTTTATCAGATGTTGAAGAACGACGTCAAGCCGGTGTTGTCGAGCGTCAATGGTGTCGGGCAAGTCTATCTGGCTGGCGGACGTGAGCGTGAAATCAGGGTCAATGTTGATTTGCAGCGATTGCAGAGTTATGGTTTAACGTTGCCGGA
>CAIQSY010000019.1 GCA_903874585.1 uncultured Chlorobiaceae bacterium
ATCATATTTTATTTCGCAATACATATTCGATCATTTCACTTATGTGTTGTATTTCAGTTTTCTTTTTCATTTCAGTTTTATCATCAAAATATATTGGTTTCTGGAATTCTTCTGAAATAGAAAATAATCTGTAGTTTATTATAGATAAATATAGATATGCTGGAATAATTAAAATATTAACCATTAAATAAGTTATACTTATAAAGTCAAAATCTGAATTACTGTTAATGAAATAACATTTTTCTGCTATCTGTTTTAAGGTGCACTGTATCGAATTAAATAAATCATGTTTATCTATCCAATAAATGGATAGATACATAAATGGATAGACAATGTGAACCAAAGATATTGTGAAGCGAAGAATTCTAAACCAATTCTTTTGATGTGACTCATATTTTGAGAATATCCATGGAAATTGTGCAATCCTTGTGACTGACTCCATATCACTAAGAATTCTTATTCCATTCAGAGCTGAGTTCATTGCTGAAGCAATCAGTTCATAAATGCCAATAGAAAATAATATTCCTATTATAGCAAAATCAGAAGGATTAATTTTAAATGATTGCGATAATAAAGAGATTTGTATGTTTTTTGTTGGTTGATTTTGTGATGCTGTCATTACAATTAAAAAAACAATTCCAGCTAAAATCAGAGGGATTTTAATAAGTTTTTTTGCTTCTTTAAGGTTTTCTATGACTGAATCCGCATTTGGGCTTTGCATAGAGTTGCCCCTTTTTTCATTATAAATAACCGCAGCAGATTTTGTATCTTCGCAGTAAAAACCGTTGATGCCTTTTTGTATTCCTTTAATATTATTAGATTTCAGTGTGTTTAAATTAATAAAGCATCCACTTAAATAAACTCCACTTAAATCGGCTCCACTTAAATCAGTATCGTATAAGTTTGTGTTTTCAAAGTTAGCACCATTTAAATGAGCACCATTTAGTTTCGCATTATTAAATGATGCCCCTTTAAAGTCAACACACTCTAAGTGTGTGTTTTGCATTTTTGCATTATTGAAATTTGTTCTATGGCATGTTGTTTTTTTATTGTTTTTTGATTGGAAATCAGCATTTTTTAAGTTGGCATTAGAAAGATTAGCGCCATTAAGATTAGCGCCAGATAACTTGGCACTATCCATTTCAAGACTTATAAAAACAGTAAAAGATAAATCGGTATCTTCTAAGTTTATTGCCTTGGATGCATTATTTTTTTCATTTTGGTCATACCAAATTTTACCATTAAAACGCTCATGGGATAAGTCAAGAACCTCATGATTATGGTTTATTCGCCATTTATTCCATTCCTTAAAGCCCTTTTCTTGAAGAATCTTAACTTGTTCTGTGTTTGACATTGTATTGAGATTACCAACTTAGAATATATGCTAAATGATTTTCTTTATTTCCTTAAAAAGGTCAAAAGCTTATAAAATAAGCCTTTAAATTGTTATTATTATGGCTTTCTCCCATATTAATATTGCTTTTGTGGCGTTCTTTTGACCAAGATAATGACGAAGTTCTACAGGAAGATATATTTGATACGATTTATTGCTCCCAATTTTTTTCTCAATTTTTTGATTCATTTTAAGTGTATTTAGTGATATCTCTTCTGAAAATTCGTGAATGCTATATCCGTGCATTCCACCAATAATAAATACTGAAGGTGCATTATTTGTGCGAGCTCTCTTTGTTATTAATAATACTTCTTCTAACAAAAAGCCATCTTTATCAATATTAAACATTTTTAAACCAGACGACTCTCTGTCAATAATCGCATATAATGGCCGTTCAACAATTTTATTTCCTTCACATCTTTTTGCTGTTTTATTTTCTCCTCCATCATAAAAGCCATAACCATAATGTGTATCTCCACAATAATAACCCCATCTCAAATCTGAGTCATTAAATATTGGTATTGTTAAATTGTTACTATTTCGAATAGGCTCATATATATAGCCAGTATAGTTCCCACCATTTTCATTTGCTACAGGGCCACCCAATAATATTAGGTCATCGGTTACTTTGCTGTTTTTAAAAATTTCTTCTTCACTTTCAAGTTCTATCCTTTTATGATTTTCACCATTTGACTTGTCAACAATTTCACAAAAAGCAGTACCCGCATAGTCTAAATAGGGGGATAAATTTTTTTGGCCGTCTTGTCCAGCAATACGATTAATACCAGCAGAAATACGAATATGTTTATCTTGTTCCTTATTATTAATATCAATAATGCTTTTTAAATCACAAGTATCTCGCTTTTTAAACGACTTTGGTATACCCTTAACTATATTACTTTCACGTTTATGAGGCACCGATACCATTAAACTAATAAGCATTGTTCTTTATTTTATTGTTATAGATAATTAAATATCACGTTGGATTAATTATTAATAAATAAATTTATCAAAACCATTTATCGAGAGTATAGAATTGTATTAATTTGTTATTTCACTTGACTTTATGAATTCTAATTGAAATATATTTTGTTTTTTTATGACTTTATACAATGAGTTTTATTTAACTTGGTACTATCTTATACATTGATAGTAAGCAGATAGTTTGTATAAAATAACTTGGATATGGATGAATTCAGTTGTTCAGAAATATTTTTTGCAAAGCGACTTTGTTTATCATCGCCCTGTCAAAAACTACTTGCAATAATGTTCTGAGTAGCCTTTTAATATTGCTTTTTGATCTGTTCCATTTCCCTCTGATTATCTCTCTTCTTGATGGTCTCACGTTTATCGTAAAGCTTTTTGCCTTTAGCAATTGCAAGCTCAATTTTCAGCAGCCCTTTTGCATTGAAAAAGGCTTTAAGTGGCACCAGTGTCAGCCCTTTTTCATTGATTTTTGCTTGAATTTTCTGGATCTCTTTTTTGTGCAGCAGCAGTTTGCGACTCCGTTTTGCCTCAATCATCTCCATACGATTAAGCTCGTAAGGGGTAATCTGCATGTTTTCGAGCCACACTTCGTTGTGGTGAATCATGGCAAAACTGTCGCTGAGGCTTGCGTGACCGAGCCGCACCGATTTCACCTCGCTGCCGAAGAGCTGGATGCCAGCCACAAGCGTGTCGAGAATTTCAAACTCAAATCGCGCTTTTTTGTTCTGAATGGACTGAACGTATTGCTGTGTTGGTTGCTTTTTCGACACGATAACTCTTCAGTGTTGTTCGTTTTCAAGATATGCGGCAGGAATAATATTGCCGATGTTGAGTACCAGAAATGGGTCGAGATATTTTTTAATCCGTGCCATCTCCTTGATTCCGCTTTCGTGATACATCTCAACCAGATACTCCGCCTTGAGCTTGCCGATGCCGTGCTCGGCTGAGAGTGTGCCGCCAAGCGCAAGGACTTTGCTTATAAATTGACGGTAGAGGCTTTTTCCCAGCAGAAACTCCTCATGGTTTCTTGGCAGGATGTTCAGATGCAGATGTTCATTGCCTATATGACCGAAAATAATATAGATAAAGCCCAATTGTTCGCAAGAGCTTCGGTAAAAATCAAAAAGTTCGCGGATTTTTCCTGCTGGCACAGCCATATCAGTGCTGATTTTGCTCTCCTGTTGTTTCCTGAGCCATTCCGTGACAATGAGCGGCAAGGCGTGGCGAAACTCCCGCATTTGTGCCTGTTCGTCACGGTCGAGCGCCATCCACGATTCATCGCTCATGGCGTTGCACGACTCCATCAGCGCAAAGAGCGCTTCAAGGTCGGCCTCTTCACTCTCCGTTGTTGTCTCCTGCTCGATAAATATGGCACCGGCACTCTCTGCGGGTATTTCAGGATACTTTGCTGTGAGAAACCCGAGAGCGTGTTTATCAAAAAACTCTATTGCCCGTAGAGAAGCCTGATTATTCGGATTTTTCAGATGCTGGATTTTCAGATACTGGATAAAGCTGAAGAGATCATCAATACTCCTGAAATAGATCAAGCAGGAGATGATCGATTCCGGCAGGGGAATGAGCATGAGGTCGGCTTCGGCGATAACACCGAGTGTTCCTTCAGAGCCGATAAAGAGATCGATGAGATCCATGTTCTCTTCTGAGAAATATCCCGCATTGTGCTTTGAGGTCTCAGGCATAGAGTATTGGGGTCGCTGGAAAACAAGGTCGCCAGCAATGGGAAGAGTGAGCTTGAACATGCCGTTGTCATCAGCCATGCAGGCACCTCGTGCAAGATTGAGCAGATCGCCCTGAGGCAGGACAACAAGGATTCTTGCGATGTGTTTTCTTGTTGGCCCGTACTTTAACGTTCGTGCACCTGAAGAGTTGTTCGCTATGGTGCTGCCGATAAAACAGAGTTTTTCGGTTGGATCCGGTGGATAAAACCACCCATGCTGCTCCGCTTTTTTCTGGATCTCGCCGAGGAGAGCTCCTGCCTGAACGGTCATGTATGCTTGGTCATCAGCAATCTGCATTACATCGCCGATATGGTTAAGCTTCTCGGTGGAGATGACATAGTCGCCCATTGGTATTCTCCCGCCAGTTGTGCCGGTTCCATTGCCGGACATGGTAAAGCGGCGACCTTCTGCAACAGCTCCTTTGAGCAAATTGGCGAGTTCCTCGATGGTTTCCGGGAAAAAGGCACCCGGCGTATGGCCAGTTTTAATATTGCTGGTATCCTCAAGGAATCCCTGAAGAGAGGCTTGATCATTTTTGTAAATCATTCTCCTGCTTGACCATTTTTGTTTTCAACCGGTGCTTCTGCGGCTGGCTCAACGCTCTTGATGTTCTTCTCCTGTGGCGCTGCTGACTGCGTGCTCTGGGTGCTATCGGCTTGCATCGACGAGGAGCTCGAACGGCTCATACCTTTTTGTACTGATAGCGCTGGCGGCGCCCCCTTTATGTAATATTTTATCAATTCACGGGCAATCGGCGCAGAAATTGCTCCGCCAAAACCGGCATTTTCAACCAGTACAGCAAGGGCGATTTTCGGATTTTCTACAGGAGCAAAGGCGATAAACCAGGCGTGATCCTTACCGTGGGGATTTTGTGCCGTACCAGTTTTACCCGCGACCGTTACACCTGGAACATTTGCCAGCGTTCCCGTGCCACGCTGTACCACGCCGATCATGCCATCCTTGATCAGAGCAAATGTCTCTGGTGCAATTGGCAATTCTGCTTCATCATACGAGAGGGGAATATACCTTCCCGTACCAGTGTCGCGGTATCCATTGACGATATGAGGCTGGTAGAGAGTTCCATTGTTTGCGATGGCTGCTGCATAAGCTGCAAGTTGTACCGGCGTTGCGCCAAGTTCTCCCTGACCAATGGCAAGACTGACGATATAGCCTTTTGTCCACCTGTTTTTTCCGTACCGTTTATCGTAATATTCTTTTGATGGCAGCAGTCCAGATCGTTCGCCGGGCAGGTCGATACCGGTTTTTTCGCCAAAGCCAAACAAGGAACCATAGTTTGTCCAGTTTTCAAGACCAACGTTAAAAATAAGCCGGTAAAAATAGACATTCGATGAAACGGTAATCGCCTCTCTCATATCCACCAGCCCGTGCCCTTTTCCTTCGTTGCTGAGAAATCTCCTGCCGCCATACATAAAAACGCCGCTGTCGAATATTTTCTGATTCGGATCAATGCTCTTCTCCTCCAGTGCTGCCATGGCAAGAATCATCTTGTAGATGGAACCGGGCGGATAGACTGCCTGCACAGTGCGGTTAAAGAGCGGTTTCTGGGGCGAAGTGATAATCGCGTTCCAGCCTTTGCTGTCAGTTGCGCCATTGAAAATGTCAAGCGAGTAGTCTGGCGCGCTGGCAAGGGCGAGAACTCCCCCGTTTGATGGATCAATGGCAACAACAGCACCGGAGTGACCGGTTTTTCGCAACAGCTTTTCGGCAAGCTCTTGCAGACCAGCGTCGATGGAGAGATAAAGATCGTCGCCTCGAACACAGGGAATATCACTTTTACCATTATCGTATTTACCCGCATATTTGCCTCGCGGTGTAATCATCTCAAATCGGGCGCCCTTTTGCCCTTTTAAGCGCTCTTCGTAATACTTTTCCAGACCGCTGAATCCGATTTTGTCTTCTGGCGAGTAACCCTGTTCGGCAAACTCCTCAAGTTTATCTTTGTTGATGAGACGAATATAGCCGAACAGATGAGCACCGTGGAGTGAATCCAGATAGAGCCTTTTGTTATCAGTTTCAATCAGTACGCCAGGCAGCTTCCAGAGATTTTCGCTCAATCGGGCGATGTCGATAGCATCAAGATTGCGACAAACGGTTGCTGCTGCAAATCGGTTATACGCTTTACCTTTGTCGATTTTTTCAATTAATTCACTTTCCGATATCTGCAAAAGCCTTGCTAAATATCCCGTTTTATTCGGGCGAAATTCAGAGGGAATAACTTTAACCGTATAGAGTGGCTGATTATCGACAATAATGCTGCCAGCTCTGTCGATCATTCTGCCGCGTGGTGGAACAATCCATACTCTGCGGATGCTGTTTGCGGTAGGGACTGAACCGAGTTGTTGATAGTTCCACACTTGCAGATAAAAGAGCCGACCAAAAAGCACGCTGAAAGCGGCAATCACGAATACCGATATAAATGTGGAACCTCGCTGAAGTTTATCCATCTTTTCAGTCGGCAAATGATTTTCTCAAAAAGAGTTGGTTTGCAAGTATGGCAAGTGTGAGCGACAACAGTGCCTCAAGCACACCAAGCGTTACAATGCGGTATTCCGGTGGTAAACCAAGTGGATTGTATCCAACTGCCATGATGGCGTTAGCGGCAAATCCAGCGATCATAACAGCACCATAAAATCTTGTAATTTTCTGTTTTATGGTAGCATGACTATCATCCGGTGTATGGAAAAAACCTGCAAGAAATCCAGCGCTCGTGTTGGCTAACATGTGAAGCCCAATATGGCCTGAGATAATTCCAGCTACCAGCCCCGCTGCAAAACCAAATGTTGTGCTTGTTTTCTGCCCTTTCTTGACAGCAATAAATGCCAGAAAAACTGAGAGTGCATCGGGGAATACCTCAAGCAGGGTAAAGCGCGACAAACCAAACTCTTGCACAAAGGTGACGATGCAGAGCATCAGAATAAGTAAGGAGAATTCTTTTGTCAAGGCGTCAGTGTCTGAACATTAGGGGATTTGCGTTGATGTACTGTCATTGAGTATAACAGCTTTTTCGGGTTCTATTTTTAGTGGCGCAACAAGTACATAGGTGAGCGATGAAAAGTCGACAGCAAGCCGAAGATCAATATTATAAAAGAGCTTATCGGGCTTAATCCGCACCACTCTACCCACAGGAATACCGCGAATTGCAAAGGTGCTGAAGTCTGAAGTGAGCATTCGTTCGTGTACTTTAAGACGGCTGCTGATTGGAATATGTTCAACTTGCGCAAATCCCTCAGAACCACCTTTCCAGCTTAAAATGCCCATGGTGTTCGATGAGTCGGAGACAACACTTGCTTTAAAATCAGTGTGAATAATTGGCATCACCTTGGCGTAATTCTCTGATACGGCAATAACTCTGCCAACCAGCCCTTGCGGTACCAGCACCGTCATATCCTGCTTGACGCCACGACTCCAGCCAGCATTAATAACCAGCATATTTTCGCGATCACTGAACTTCCTGTCAACAACTCTTGCCATGATAAAACCATTGGCGTTGAAGGTTGAATCTTGTCCTATTTTCTGTCGATTCCGCTCATCTATTGCTGATGTTTCACTCTTGAGCAACGTCATCATCATATCACGATTGACGCGCATGAGTTGCTCATTTTCATTCCGCACATTCAAGAGCCACGTATAACCTATCAACTGTTCATTGATGGCGGCACTGAATTCGCTGCCACCAGCAGAGAGTTGGTCGAAGGCTCCCTCATCTTCCAGCTTGATAAAAAAAAGAGCGATACTGCAATAGAGAACAAAGAGTAGAAACGCTTTGTATTTGAATAAAAGGGTGAAAAACTTCGGCACGGGTCATATTCCGTTTTTTTATTACATTTTCTTCGATAAAACGTAAAGAGAGAGTGGTCAACAGGTCAAGAAGAAAAAGAGATGACGCAACGTGTAAATATAGATAAATTTGTTGTTGTTGGCGATAGAGTATTAATCAAACCAAAATCTTCAAACGACAGAACAAAAGCTGGCATTTATCTTCCTCCTGGAGTACAGGAAAAGGAGAAAATCCAGACCGGTTACATTCTCAAAACGGGACCGGGTTATCCGGTTGGTCCGCCGCCTGAGTCTGATGAGCCGTGGAAAGAGACGGTTTCCGCAGCGCAGTACATTCCACTTCAGGCAAAAGTTGGCGATTTAGCGATTTTTATCCAGAACAGCTCTTATGAGATTGAGTATGAGGATGAACGTTATATTATTGTTCCTAACTCAGCTATTTTGCTGCTGATTCGTGAAGATGATGATCTTGAATATTATCTGCGATAACGCTCTATCATGCACTATCTTCGATTATCGCCTTATCTGTTTCGTTGATAACTTTTTTACGCTCAATTTTACTTCTCGTTAATGAATAAAGATACTCCAGCTCTCAGCACTGATGCGCTTTTGCAAGAAGAGCTTTTTCAGCGGATTATGGCGTTGAAAAAAGAGATGAACGCACTGGTGCTTGCCCACTATTATACGGTTTCGGAGATCCAGCAGGTGGCTGATATTGTTGGCGACAGCCTCGCTCTTGCCCGTGCGGCTGAACACAACACGGCGGATGTGATTGTTTTTGCCGGCGTCTATTTTATGGCGGAGACTGCGAAAATTATCAACCCCGCAAAACAGGTGCTGCTTCCTGACGCTTCGGCTGGTTGCCCTTTAGCGGATAGTTGCGCGCCCGATGAGTTTCGTGCGTTCAAAGAGCAGCATCCTGGCGCAGTTGTGGTGACGTATATCAATTCAACAGCAGAGATTAAAGCACTTTCCGATATTACCTGTACCTCCTCAAACGTTGAGCACATTATCCGGCAGATTCCTCTTGACCAACCCATTATTTTCGGTCCTGATAGAAATCTTGGCGCATATATCGCCAAAAAGCTTGATCGCGAGATGATTCTCTGGCAGGGCTCTTGTTATGTGCATGAGGATTTTTCGGAACACTTGATTGTGCAGGCGCGTGCCGAGCATCCCGACGCTCTGCTGATTGCACATCCTGAGTGCAAGGCGAGTGTTTTGCAACACGCTGCATTTGTTGGTTCCACCAAAGCGCTGCTTGATTATACCACCACAAGTTCATCGCAAGATTTTCTTGTGGCGACAGAGCCGGGCATTCTCTACGAAATGCAAAAACGTTCGCCCGAGAAACGCTTTACGATGGCACCAAAAGAGCACGATCGCTCTCGTGGCGTCTGTACACAAATGAAGCAGAATACGCTCGAAAAGCTCTATCAGTGTATGCTGCATCGTAAGCCGGAGATTGTTGTTGAGGAGGAGTTGCGTCTTGCTGCCCTTCGCCCGATACGGCGCATGCTTGAACTGTCACCCGCATAAACCATAACAATGATGGCAGATGCTGAACATGTGCAGCACCTTCAAAAGGGCGTTACATTTTGGAACAGGTGGCGCACTGAACATCCTGATACTCGTCCCGATTTACGCGATGCCTCGCTTGCCGGGCTTAATCTGCGCGGCATCAACCTCTCCAATACCGACCTCAGTGGCGCTGATTTGCAAGGCGCCGACTTGAGCCAGGCAAATTTACGAGGTGTTCATTTCAGCAAGAGCATACTCGATGTTTTTACCAAGTATGATGATGTTGTCGGGTGTGATATTGGCGTTAACGGACTTTATTCGCCCGAAACCGACTCTGCGGCACTCTTGCGGCTCGATCCTCCCGGCAACTCCATGCAGGGTTCAAGCGCTGAAGCGGTGCTCGAAAGTCTCCGTCATGCTCACAAGCTTCATACCTTTTCGCTGCTGCTTGCGGGTATTGCGCTGTTGTTTATCGTCATCAAGCCGAAAACCATTACACTGCCATATCTTTCCGGATCGTTCAAGTTTGATGAGTTGAGCTACTCATTTCTTGCGATGATTCTCTCGACAATTCTCTTGATTCAGGTCTCATCGTTTATTGATTCCGCGCTGAAAGGCGCTCGCTATCTTCATGATCGTAAGTCGGCAATGCTTGTCGGGCACTTTCCATGGCTGCTCTCAAAGTATGAAAGCGGAGAACAAAATGAGAAACACTCTAAAATTATTCGCCTCTTTCTTGTGTTTCATCCGGTGGTTTACCTCTATTTTTTTACGAAGTGGGATCTGCTTTTCAGCGCAAACTGGGCAACACTTGCGGAGCATTACCGTGAGATGCCGGTAATTTTTGGTGAATACCTGATTCCTGTTTTTTATGTTGTGTTGATGAAGCTCTGCTTCCATATTTTCAAGCTTGTGGAGGGATTTCAGAAGCCAATTCTCTTTGATACAGCAACAGAACGTGCACGACGTTCCGATATGGAACGGCTTGCCGCAGCAGTTGAAGCGCAGTCGCTCCGAACGGGTGAGTTGATTGATCTCCTTCGTCAACGGGAAAAATAAAGTGCTATGCAGGTTGATCTTCCACTGAAAATTATTGGTCTTGGTCGCTATCTTCCGCCACGTATTGTTCATAGTGCGGAGCTTGAAACGACGTTTGACTTGCCTCAAGGGTGGATTGAGCAGCGCAATGGTGTGCGTGAACGGCGCTGGGTGACTACAGAAACTGCCTCATTTATGGCGGCTGAGGCTGCTCGAGAAGCGCTGCACCATGCCGACTTGCGCCCCGATGAGCTTGATCTCATTATCAACGCATCTGGTACAGCCGAGCAGGCAATTCCCGATACCGGCGCATTGATTCAGCGTCAGCTTGGGCTTGGCAGTACAGGTATTCCGGCTATAACGGTCAATAATACTTGTTTGAGTTTTATCACGGCGCTTGACGTTGCAGCGACGTATTTGAGCACAGGTCGCTATAATAATATTCTTATCGCCAGTGCCGATATCTCATCCTGCGGCATTAATCCTCACGAACCAGAATCAGCTACGCTGGTGGGCGATGCTGCTGCCGCCGTGGTGGTAACACGTTCTATAGAAAAAAAGTCGTCGATGGTGCACCACTCGCATTTCAGAACTTATGGCGATGGTGCTTATCTCACCACCATTATGGGCGGAGGTTCGGCGCGTCATCCCGCGAAAGCCGATCATAATCCGGTTGATGACTTGTTCCACATGGATGGACTTGCGGTGCTCCGCATGGTACGAGGTGTTGACGAAGTTTTTCTTGAAGAACTCTATCCCGGGCTATCAACAAGCCTGCTCGATATTGATCGTGTGGTGCCGCATCAGGCAAGCAAAGTTGCCCTCCAGATGCTCCAGCGTTATGGCTGGCCCGAGTGCCGTATCGACAAGACCATCGATTGGCTTGGAAATTGCATTGCAGCCTCAATTCCTGCTACACTCTATCAAACGGTTCACGATGGCGCACTTCAGCGCGGAAATAAATTCCTGCTGGTTGGAACAGGCGCTGGCCTCTCCCTTGGCGGACTTGTTATGACGTATTGAAATAACTCGCTGGTGAATTGTTATTATCCCTTTTATTTTTAAAGAATTATCACAATATTTCCTACTTTAATTAACTTGTAAAACAGTGACTCTTATGATGAAAATTGGTGAGCAGGGTCTTGATCTTATTCGCAAGCATGAAGGCTTGCGTTTGAAAGCGTATATCTGTCCGGGTGGAAAGCTGACCATTGGGTACGGTCATACAGGCAGTGATGTTAAGGCGGGCATGACTATTGATAATGCTCAAGCTGATGCTTTACTTCTCAAAGATGTTGAACGCTTTGAAAAATCGGTTAATGAGATGGTTGATGTCGAGATGACGCAGGGGATGTTTGATGCCTTGGTCTGTTTTGCCTTTAATCTTGGAGCTGGTTCACTCAAAAGTTCGACGTTGCTGAAAAAGCTCAATGCTAACGATAAACCGGGCGCCGCAGAGGAGTTTTTGAAATGGAACAAAGCGCTGGGAAAAGTGTTAAATGGGTTAACTGCCCGACGCGAGGGCGAACGAGCATTGTTTTTGGCGTAAGTCACTGTCGTCGATTATCTCACAGGGCTGCACCCTGTGTCAGCAGCTACCGCCCTTTCAGAGCTTCTGGTGATGCCGGTTGAGGTCGTTCGTGTACCCGCGTTGCATCCGATCTGCCTCTGTCGCCGAGTAGCACGAAGTGCGTATCGAGGCGGTGGTAGTCATGGATGCGATGCAACGTTTCTACTCAAACTGCTTCATCTTCTCCATCAAGTTTTTCAACTGCTGCTTTTGCTGATTTCCGAGTGGTTTTTCGTTGCTGTCAATTTTTTGATATCCCGCTGGTACGGCGAAAAGTGCCGGAGGTATCGGTTTCTTTGAAATGCTGAGAAGCTCCATGCGGTACGTTCCGTTGGAATTGTGCTGCACCATTTTGACGGGGAAGCCCTCAATGCTGTTCGCCTTGAAAATGCTGGCAAGCTTGGTGTTCGAGAGACGAGGGTTTTGCGTCTGCAAAATATTGAAGGTTGAGAAGTGACCGAGATCGCCGGTTACCCACAGCTCGAGCTTCTCCGTGCTGCTGGTCAGTATAAGGTGATCGCAGTTGTAGTTTTTAATCATCTCTCTGCCCGCTTTCGTTAACGTATAGTTGCTGTCAAAATCGAGAAGCAGTGCGTTTTCAGCGGCGGCTCGAAGGTTCACGATGCTGTATTTTTTCGCCTGATGATTGATGATAGTGGCAATATCTGGTTGCACCGCTTTGGTAATAACGGTGGTTTTAAGTACATCAGGAATCTTGTTGATCCGCATCGCCATGTCCATTCGCTGCACATTCTGCCCAAAGAGATAGGTTACCGTTCCACTCCCGTTTGGCATGGTGAGAGCCATATCCATTGTTCCAGTAAATAGTGTTATGGCTGAAGCGCTTTTGGCGTTACTCGTTGCGGTAAAGAGTAAAATGAGGATGATCAGAATCTTTTTCATCGGTTGCAAAGTGTCGAGATTGATTGCGTGATTGGTGTTGAATGTACTCTTTGCAACGTTCCCTCACCACAATCTTTTTAAAACCGTGCTACAGGTGTATATTTGATTTTTTGTTCTAACTGAGATGGAAAAGAAGTATGGGAGAGTTGAAAGAGTGGCGTGTTGTTGATTTGCTCAAAACAACTGCTGATTATTTTGTAACAAAAGCGGTGGATGAGCCTCGTCTCAGTTCGGAGCTGTTATTGGGGCGTGTGCTCTTAAAAAGCCGGCTTCAGCTCTATCTTGATTACGATCGGGTGTTATCTCGCGAGGAGCTTGATCAGTTCAGAACGCTCTGTCGTGAACGGCTTGATGGTCGTCCGGTGCAGTACATTACTGGCGAACAGTTTTTTTATGGATTACCATTTCAGGTTGATGAGCGCGTGCTTATTCCTCGCCCTGAAACGGAGTTGCTGGTTGAACATGCGCTTGAATTGCTTGGCACAATCACGCCCGACGGCGCTGCTGAGCCGACATTGCTCGACATTGGTACCGGCAGCGGCTGCATTGCCGTCACCTTGGCAAAACTTTCTCCGTCGGTTCGCGTTGTTGCGGTTGACGTTTCGCCTGACGCTCTTGCGGTTGCGCGGTTGAATGCGGCAAAATATGGCGTTGAATCGCAAGTGCTTTTTATTCAAGCAGATATGTTTGAACCCTATTTTGCTGCCAAACTGCCAGCAGTGCCTTATGATCTCATCATCTCCAATCCACCGTATATTCCCCGCGTTGAGTGGGAGGGGTTGCAGCGCGAGGTGCGGCAGTTTGAACCTGAAATAGCGTTGACGACAACACACGGAATTGAGTGCTACCAAGCCATAACGGCAGTTGCGTCGTCGCTGCTCCGATCGGGTGGAGTGCTCACTTTTGAGCTTCATGCGGATGGTGCATCGGCAGTCTCTGCTATGATGATTGCGCAATGCTTTACCAATCTTATCGTTACAAAAGATTATTCAGGCTTTGACCGCATACTTTCAGGTTGTCGAGCATGAAGAGCTTCTGTTGCGGAGTGTGGAACTCTCTCTCCGGTTTCGCTTGTTCTCTTTGTAGAGTGGGTGAAAAACGATTGATTTTTGTACATTCACCAACTGAAAAGCTTGACTCATTTTTAAGAGAAATTTATGATGATCGACGTTGATGGATTTGCGTGAACTTACAACACGAGAGCGTCAAGTGCTCGGAATTATTATTCAGGCCTATGTGGTGACTGCCGCGCCGGTTGGTTCAAAATATATTGGTCAGAATTATAATCTTGGCTGTTCTGATGCCACCATACGTCATGTTATGGTTGAGCTTGAGAGCCTTGGTTACATTACGCAGCCGCACACCTCCGCTGGTCGCGTTCCCACCGATAAGGGGTATCGCTATTACGTTGATTTGATTATGACGGTGCAGCGCCTTGATGAGCGTGAGAAAAAGCAGATTGAGGAGAATGTTGGTCAAATCAGCATTGATCGTACAGGCACATCTTCCGATGTCCTGCTCTCAGCGGTGAAGGTGCTTGGTAATATTTCACGTCAACTCAGTGTTGTGTTGTCGCCGACGCTCTCAAATGCTCTGTTTGAGAAGCTCGATATGGTGCTGCTCAGTTCAACACGAATGATGGTGATTCTCTCCATTCAATCGCTCTTTGTCAAGACCATTGTGATGGAGCTCAATATGGAGGTGTCGCGCCAGACGTTGAACGAGGTTGTTGATGTGCTCAATCAGCGGCTTTCGGGGTTGACCCTTGCTGAAATTCGCCGATCCATTACGCAGCGCCTTTCAGATTGCGATTGCGATCGTGCGTTGAAAAATCTTATAGTGCAGTCAGCCGGTACTCTTTTTGATGAAACGCCACTCTTCGAGCGACTTTATATCTCCGGTACGGAGTATATTGTTGATCAGCCAGAGTTCAAACAGCCCGATAAGGTTCGCGATCTTATCACCATGATTGAGGATAAATTCAGTATGGCAAAGCTGGTTGATCATCAAGGTACTTCGCACATGGATATTACCATCAGCATTGGCAAAGAGAACAGTGAACGCCATGCTGAAGATTTAACCATTGTTTCTATGCCATACTATGTAGGTAACATGGTTGGCAAACTTGGCATTCTCGGACCAAAACGAATGGATTATGAATACGCAGTCCGTGTGCTCAACTATATGGCAGAGAACCTTTCTGCAACCCTTTCAGGTGTTAACTAAAACATTAAAGCATATTATGATAAAGAATATGAGTGATGAATCAGAAAACAAAGCAACCAATGACCCGCAGGAACCAATGCCTGATATGGGCGATGTGCTGAATATAAGTGCTCTGGAGGGCGAATGGTCGGCTGGCAATGCAACGTTCGACACTGAGCCATCGGTCGCTAAAATTGCGGCGCTTGAAGCGGAGCTTGAAGCGCAGAAAGAGCAGGTCGGCAAATATCGCGACGAGGTGTTGCGCCGTGCGGCAGATTTTGAGAATTTCCGCCGTCAGAAAGAGCGTGAAACCATGCTTGTTGCATCGCGCACGCTTGAGAATATTATCCGCGAACTGCTTCCGGTTGTTGACGATATCAAGCGCTTGCTCCTTCACGCACCCGCCAGTACAGAGATATCGAGCGAAGCGCGACCTTACATTGAGGGCGTTGAGCTGGTTAAGAAAAATCTTGAAAAATGGTTTGCCGATAAAGGCGTGGCAGCGGTGGAGTCGATTGGTTCAAAGCTGGATGTCAATTTTCATGAAGCCATTTCGCAGGTTGATCATCCTGATGCTGAGCCCGAGACGATTATTGACGAGTATCAGACTGGCTATGTTTTGGGCGATCGCGTTATTCGTCACGCAAAGGTGATTGTCGCCAAATAAGAGAGAGTTATTTTTGACATTGAATAGAAGAGCTATCCAGATATGAAGAAAGAATATTATGAGGTTCTTGGCGTCAGCCGGACGGCAACCAAGGACGAAATCAAGAAGGCTTACAGAAAGCTTGCTTTGCAGTTTCATCCTGATAAAAATCCTGATAATAAGGATGCTGAAGAGCATTTTAAAGAGGTCAATGAAGCGTATGAAGTGTTGAGTAATGATGATAAACGTCGTCGTTACGACCAGTTCGGTCATGCAGGTGTTGGCTCTTCAGCAGCGTCAGGCGGTGCCGGTGCGGGCAGCGCGGGTGTTGACCTGAACGATATCTTCAACATGTTTACCGGTGGTGGCAGACGTGGTGGATCGCCCTTCGGCGGATTTGAGGATGCTTTTGGTGGTGGCAGTGCCCGACGTGGGCGTCAATCACCCGGTATTCATGGAACCGACTTGAAAATTCGCCTGAAACTCGCCCTTGAAGAGATTGCCAAAGGTGTGGAAAAGACGCTGAAGATTAAAAAGCAGGTGACCTGTACGGTCTGTAATGGTACGGGCTCAAAAAACGGAGCTACAGAAGCTTGTGCAACTTGTCATGGAACTGGAGAGGTTCGTCAAGTCTCCAAAACCATGTTCGGGCAATTTGTGAATATTGCAGTCTGCCCGACCTGTGGCGGCGAAGGCCGTGTGATTAAAGAGCGCTGTACCTCATGTTATGGCGAAGGCATCAAGCTTGGAGAGGTAACAGTTAAGGTAACGGTTCCATCAGGCGTTGAGGATGGCAATTACATCACCTTGCGTGGGCAGGGCAATGCTGGACCGAGAGGTGGCGCTGCCGGAGATTTGATTGTGGTACTTGAAGAGATTCCGCACGAACTTTTCTCCCGCAATGGCAACGATGTTATTTATACGCTTGCGGTCAGTTTTGCTGATCTTGTGCTTGGTACGAAGGTTGAGGTTCCAACGCTTGATGGCGCAGTGAAGCTCACCATTCCACCATCAACGCAGCCGGAGACCATGCTGAGAATTCCGGGTCAAGGTATCAGCCATCTTAAAGGGTCAGGTAAAGGCGATCAGTACGTCAAGGTGAATGTGTATGTGCCGAAAGAGGTTTCGCACCACGACAAAGAGCTGCTGAAGGATATTAAAAAATCAGCAGGACTTTCACCAAACGCTCATAACGACAAAGAGGCAAAGACCTTTTTTGAGAAAGCGCGAGGCATTTTCAGTTGATGCTGGTATTAAAATAGATGTATTAAACGAGAGAGGGTCGGTTCATCACCGACCCTCTCTCGTTTAACGTAATTTTGCTGATCGACGCAAACCGATGGTTATTACTCAACCATTGCGGCTAACATCTCATCCAGCTCGCACACATCACCAACACAGTGTTCACCCTCAACGGTGTGCGCAATCACCTCAACGATATGGTGTACCACATCTTTGTTGAACATGGTTGGCATCAACTTATTGCGAGTTGGCGTAATGGCGTAGGCAATGGAGACGGCTACTGCCAATTTAATTTCAGCCGTTACTTTGGTGATGCCACTGGTTAAAATTCCTCTGAACAAACCAGGGAAAACCAGAGCATTGTTGACTTGGTTTGGCAAATCGGAACGTCCGGTGCCTACAACACTTGCGCCAGCCTGATATGCAAGTTCCGGCATAATTTCTGGATTCGGGTTTGCCATGGCAAAAATGAATGGTTCAGGGTTCATTCCCTTAATCATTTCAGCGTTGACAATATTGCCGACCGAAACACCCACAAACACATCGGTACCAACCATTGTGCTTTGTAAATCCCCCTTATGCTGGCGTCGGTTGGTGATTGCGGCAATTTTCTGCTTCATGCTATTCATGCCCGGACGACCTTCATAAATTGCGCCCTGCGTATCAACCAGCACAACCTCTTTCAGCTTTGCGTGAATCAGCAATCGCGCAATGGCAATACCGGCAGCTCCGGCTCCATTGATAACAACCGACAGATCTTTCAAATCGCGTCCCGTTACACGGCAGGCGTTGATGATTGCCGCTAACGTTACAATGGCGGTGCCATCCTGGTCGTCATGAAATACAGGAATGGAGAGTTCGTTTTCGAGACGCTCAAAAATTTCAAAACAACGCGGTGCGGAAATATCTTCAAGATTGATGCCTGCAAAACTTGGTTCAATCATTTTGCAGAATTTGATGATATCCTCAACGTCGGTGGAGTTGATGCAGAGCGGAATAGCATCAATGTCGGCGAACTCCTTAAAAATTATTGACTTACCCTCCATAACCGGCATTGCAGCTTCTGGACCAAGATCGCCAAGTCCGAGAATAGCGGTGCCGTCAGAGACGATAGCCACCTGATTGGCGCGATTGGTAAGGGTGTAGGATTTCTGCTTGTCGAGCCCGATTTCCAAGCAAACCGCCGCCACGCCTGGCGTATAAGCGAGCGAGAGATCATGTTTGGTGGCAACATCAACTTTTGATGTTATGGCAATTTTACCACGTGAGCGACGATGTAATTCTATTGATTGTGATGAATAATCCATGGGTGTAAATGCTGACCTCTTATCAAAAATGGTGATCGTTAAAGAATAAACTGGCTTGCTCTACACTGCTCTTATTGACTGTATCTTGTTTTTATTCAATAAGATAATGTTTATTTGCAAGCTTTTTCGGAACAGCCGAATATAACCTTTTTTTCTTCCCTTGTTTGGAAAAACAGAGGATTTTTAACGAATGACGTTACAGGTTGGTAAAAAATTGCGATAGGAAGGGAAGTGTTGTTAAGGGTAAGCGGAGATAGTGCGGTATTCCGGTGGCGGGACGAGTTGCCGTTGCGTGGCTTGATGGAGTTTTCGCGTCAAGCCACGTGCAACAAGGTTGTGCCGATGGTCATTCCGCAAGACTTTTTTGATATGCAGCAATCAGTTCATCAACATAGTGTGCAATAACGGATTGATCAGTCACTTGGTTGGGCGCAAAAACCTTTTCCGCAAGAATAGTGCTGCCAATCAGGTTGAGCTTTAATTGGGGCAGATAAAGCATATTTGCCATCAACTCAGGGCTTCCGCACGAGAGGAAAAGTCCAATCTTTTTCCCATCAAGGTTGCTTTTCAGGTTGCTTTGTAGGAGCGCTCCCATAAGCTCCGATGAAACCATCAAATAATAAATTGGTGCGCCCATAATAACAACGTCAAACTCTTTGACAAAGCTGTAATCGCCGCGGCTTTTGCATCGAGCTTTTTCAACATAAGCGCCCGCTTCGGCAAGTTTCAGTCCAATAGTGTCAATAAGTTTGTCGGTTGATCCACCGAAACTTTTGCTGTCGAACAGGATCAATGCTTTCATGGATGTTGTGGCTGAGTTTGTCATAGCAGTGAAAAGGATAGTTGTTGTGAAACGTTCAGACAGGAACTTTGATAACGATTAAAGTATAAAAAAAGGCGCCCTGTAAGAGCGCCTTTTGTGTATAAAATTTTCTCGAACGAGAGATTTTAGACGAATTTTGAGTAGATATCGAGAAGATCGGTTACTCGTGTTGAGTAGCCAAGCTCGTTATCGTACCAGCCGACGACCTTCACCATATTGCCTGAGCTCATGGTCAGCAGTGAATCGAAGATACATGAGTGCGGGTTACCGACGATATCCTGCGAAACGATAGGATCTTCACAATATTCGAGGAAGCCTTTCATTGTGCCTTCTGATGCGGCTTTCATTGCAGCATTGATCTCTGCTTTTGTTGCTGGTTTGGTGAGAATTGCAGTCACGTCCGTAACGGAACCGTCTGATACTGGAACTCTCATGGCAAAACCATCAAGCTTGCCAACAAGCTCAGGAATAACCTCACCGATAGCTTTGGCAGCGCCGGTGCTGGTCGGGATGATTGACATTGCGGCTGAACGGGCACGGCGAAGATCGGAGTGTGGAAGATCGAGGATGTTCTGGTCGTTGGTGTAGGCATGAACGGTGGTCATGAACCCTTTCTCGATGCCGAAATTATCCTGCAGCACCTTCATCATTGGGGCAAGGCAGTTGGTGGTGCAGCTTGCGTTTGAAACAATCTCCTCTTTGCCGGTAATGCAGTCGCCATTGACGCCGAGCACGATGGTTGCATCAATTTTATCTTTTGCAGGAGCTGAGATGATCACTTTTTTTGCGCCAGCAGCAAGGTGTTTTGATGCTTTTTCGCGTGATGTGAAGATACCGGTTGCTTCAACAACGATATCGCAGCCTAAAGCTTTCCATGGAAGAGCTGAAGGATCGCGCTCAGCGGTGATGGTGATAACCTGACCGTTGACAACAAGGTTGTTGCCATCGACGCTTACATCGCCTTTGAATTTCTTGTGGGTAGAATCGTACTTGAGGAGGTGAGCAAGGGTTTTGGTATCACACAAATCGTTGATTGCAACAATTTCGTAGTTCGGGTTATTCAATGCCTGGCGGAAAACCAGACGTCCGATGCGGCCAAATCCGTTAATGCCGACTTTTACTTTTGCCATAATGTCTTTCCGGTATTGTAATTGAGTTAGTGTTGATGACGTAGAAAACTGACCGAGAGATTCTTCTTTGCAGCTTGAAAATACCACTTAAAATAATAATATGAAACTTGAATTCTTTGGAGTTGTAGATTTTACGGCAGTGTGTGGTTTGTGTTGCGTCTTCTTTTTTTCGGTAAATCATGTATCTTTCTGCCATTGGTAACTCGGTATGGTTCTTTGCATTTTCATACTGATGATACTCGAAAACGCCGTGCCATGGTATTAATAATTGTTGACAGAGGTTGAGCCGCACGTCGGTCATACTATGAGGCTTCATCATAAGAAACACCCCTATCTTGAATATCTGCTGAATACAGCAAAGTCGGTGACGCTTGAACCATCGTCGAAGGTGCTTATTCTCAGCGATCTGCACATGGGCAACGGTGGCAGGCGCGACGAGTTCAAGCGCAATGCTGAACTGGTGAAGACCATGCTTGCAGACTATTATCTCCCTGAAAAGTACAGCCTTGTGTTGAATGGCGATATTGAAGAGCTGTTCAAGTTCCGCCTTGCATCTATTGAGGAGCAATGGCGTGAGTTATACGATCTTTTTTTCCAGTTCAAAAAAAATGGTTTTCTGCTGAAAACTTATGGTAATCACGATACTGATTTGGCTGATGAGAAGGAGTACAAGCTGGCGGCATCAATGGTGAACTCGCTGAAATTTCATTATGGCAATGAGACGCTGCTACTTTTTCATGGTCATCAGGCATCGGAGCTGTTGTGGGAGACCTATCCGATGGTGAGTCGTTCGATTATCTTTTTTATCCGCTACATCGCCAAGCCTTTTGGTATCAGAAATGCCTCCACTTCTTACAATAGTCCCCGCCGCTTTGCTCTTGAAAAGTCAATTTATGACTTCTCTAATCAAGCAAAAATTGTCTCGATTATTGGGCATACGCATCGCCCTTTGTTTGAATCGCTCTCCAAAGTTGATTTTCTAAATTATAGAATTGAGGAGCTTTGCCG